>CAZNHE010000117.1:0-8284 GCA_964572735.1 uncultured Chitinophagales bacterium
ACCAGCCAGCTTGATCTTGGTTTTGACGCCACTCTGTTCACCGATTTCACGCTGACCTTTGATGTGTATAACAAAAAAACATCGGGCATGCTTCGGCAGATAGCTATACCAATCTATGTAGGTGCTTCCGGGCAGCCCTATGGCAACGTAGCCAGCCTGACCGATAAGGGGCTTGAAGTGGACTTGGGGTATCAGAAACAAATCGGTTCGTTCAATATAAATGTGAATGCCAATGCGTCGTATGCTGAAAACGAAGTCACAGATATCGGCGATCAGCAGTTCATCTCCGGAGCCACTTTCCAGGCCGCGGCTTTCCCGATAAGCCGCACCGCGGTGGGTGAGCCTGTAGGCGAGTTCTATGGGTTTAAAGAGTTAGGCATCTTCCAGACCCAGGCCGAGGTGGACGCCTATAAAAACAAAGCAGGCGGTCTCATACAACCGAACGCCTCACCCGGCGATTTTAAGTGGGCCGACCTGAATGGCGATGGCCAGATTACCAGTGACGACCGTACTTTTCTGGGTAATCCCACGCCCCCCTGGACGTTCGGAATAACCGCTTCCGCAGACTGGAAAAATTTCGATATCCTGGTCTTTGGACAAGGGGTCTATGGCAATGATATTTTTCAGGGGCTCCGCCGTCTGGATATTCTTACAGCCAACTATACTACAGCCGCCCTGGGCCGCTGGACGGGGCCGGGAACATCCAATACATTTCCCCGGCTCGACGATAGCGATCCCAATAAAAATTTCACAAGGCCGTCTGATTTTTATTTATCCAGCGGATCTTATTTCAGGATCAAAACCCTGGAACTGGGCTACAGTCTGCCTTCAAATATCACACGCGCAATCGGCCTGCAAAAAATGCGCTTCTACGTAAGCGGGCACAATTTGTTTACTTTCACCAATTATACGGGGTATGATCCTGAAATTGGCGGAAACCTTACTGGAAACAGTATCACCTATGGTGTCGATCGTGGTATTTACCCGCAGGCACGTTCCTTTATGTTCGGATGGGACGTTACTCTTTAATGATTAAAAAGGGAAGAAAACAATGAAAAAGATCTTTTTATACCTGTTGTGCTTCGCGGGAATGGTTCAGTTGAGTTCCTGCGGCAAGATTTTGGATGTGCAGCCCAAAGGCGAGCAGTTGGAATCGACGTATTACCAGACGCCGGATCAGGCTTATGCCGCATTGGTAGCAGCCTATAACCCGGTAGGCTGGACCGTCGGAGGACCTGCAAGCACGTATATCCCGTTGCTGGGTTTGCTGAACAGTGCTTCGGATTGTTGTTATGCCGGTGGCGGGGGGCCTACCGATAATCCTGCCTGGCAGGCATGGGACAAGTTCGACCTCAATGCAGCAACGGGGCCGCAGCCGGGATTCTGGGGCAGGAATTATACCGGAATTAACCGTGCCAACCTGTTGCTTGCAAAAATAGATGGCGTGAAAGGATTGTCGGCGGCAACGAAAAAAAGGTACATTGCAGAAGCAAAATTCCTGAGAGGGTATTATTATTTCTGGCTGGTACGGTTGTTCAAGAATGTACCGCTCATTCTGAAACCCCTTGACACCAATGAAATATACCAGCAGGAACAGGCTCCTCCCAAGGCGGTATGGGCGCAAATCGAAAAGGATTTCACTGAGGCCATTCCCGATCTGCCCTCAGCCCCGCTGCCGACCACGGAACAGGGACGCGCCACCAAGGGAGCGGCAGAGGCCTTTCTGGCAAAGGCCATTATGTTTGAATCGGGTCCCAGCGACAACAGCCGTATGCAGGAAGCCGCCGACTGGCTCGAAAAAGTAAATACGGATCCGGCTTACCATCTGCTGGCAAATTTCCCTGATATCTTCAGTCCGGATAACAAGTTCAATGCGGAGTCAATTTTTGAGATTCCACACACGCAGGCTCAAAATGCAGGCTGGGGCGGCTGGCCCAATTACCTTGGGAATGTATATACGCAAATGGTCGGCCCCAGAACCTATAAGGGTCCTATTTACTGGTCGGGTGGCTGGAGCTTCAATCCTCTTACCCTTGCATTTGTAAAGGAAATGAAAGGTGATCCCCGCTACCCGTATACCGTAGCCGATATCGACAGTATCGTAAATGCGGCGCCGGGAAGAAGCTATCTGCCGGGGTATGAGAATACCGGGTATTTCATCCAGAAATTTGCGCCGCTGGCAAAATATGCCTCAACAACCGGAACGGTGGAATTGAACTGGCCGAATGATTATATCGAAGTACGCCTGGGAGGTACCTATCTGCTGGAGGCCGAAGCGTTGGTACGTGCCGGCGGAAGTACGAGCCCGACAGGTAAAGCAGGGCATTACCTGAATGCCGTGCGCGCCCGTGTCGGACTTCCACCCGAAGATGCCACGCTGGATAATATCTATCATGAAGAACACATGGAGCTGGCTACCGAAGGCCACCGCTTCTTTAACCTCGTACGTACAGGGCGTGCCGAAAAGGTATTAGGCCCATTGGGATTCAAGAAAGGGGTAAATGAAATATTGCCGATTCCATTGGCGGATCTTGGTAATACCAAACTTAAGCAAAACCCCGGGTATAAATAGCGATGCCCTGATATGCGTTTGAGGGATCAAACAGTTGAGTTCACTCCGGAAAACAGTGGTTTCTTTCCCACTGGCTTTTCCGGGGTGACTCAATTACCCAATCTTGAACGATCCTGAATATGAAATAGCGGCAGTATGATTGATCCCTGAATTAAAAGAGACTGAACCATCAAACCATTGATCTATCTTAAAATGAGAAATGTAAAAAAAGCTACAAGATCTTATGGATATCACCTCGGCGTGATTGCGATCATGGGCTGTACGCTGGCAGCCTGCAGCGACAATACCGCGAACAATAAGCTGGGACCCTTACCCACAGCATCGTTTACAGCCACCCCTTTGTCTTCAAATCCGAATAAGATTGCTGTCAAAAGTACTACGAAAGATGCTTTTATGTGGTCATGGGATTTTGGCAATGGGCAAGGTTCTGCAAACGAGACGGATACAGTCACCTATATTAAGAAAGGGAATTATACCATAAAGCTAACGGTGTTTAACCACGGGGGATCTGCCAGCGCTGCAAAACAGGTGGCGATTGCCAATGACGATGCTTCCGGAGTTCAGGTCCTTGCCAATGGGGGCAAGCTGGATGCCGCCGATTGGAAGACACTGAATACCGGGGGGACACCAACCACGGTTGCATTTGCCGATGGTACGGCGAACTTCTCCAATACCGGGGATTCCAACGGTGGTATTTACCAGGCAGTACAGGTGGAAGCCGGTGCGACCTATTTATTCTCCGCAGAGGTAAAGGGAGCCGGTGCTACCAATACCTGGTTTGAAATCTATTTCGGCACCACTGTACCGGCGGCAGGCTCGGATTATACGGATAACAAGTTTGTGTCTTTAAATACATGGTCCGGCTGCGGCACAACCCCGTTTGATGGAGATATCGCTAATATCGGCTGTGCCGGAAATGGCACGGGCGCCGGCGGAATCATCACGTTCCCGACAAGTGGTACGGTTTACCTGGTTGTGAAAGCAGGCAGCTCAGGGGGAACGATGGGTGCTGGCGGCATCACCCTGGAAAACATCAGCCTGATGAAACTATAACCGACGGAAAATAAATCGCAGAGGTCGCGAAGAAAACGCTTCGCGATCTTTGCTGAATCTCCGGTCTTTGATCACAAAGGTCACGAAGAATAAATACCGTGTGACCTTTGTGGCAAAGAAACAACCTGCAATTCTCAACCTGCAACCCTTTCCGGCCTTATGAACCTGTTTCAGGTGTTTATTCTATGTGTGAGTATCTCGCTTATATCCTGTTCTAAGAAGGATGACGGGGTAAACAGCCCTCCGGCCGTTTTGCCGTCTGTCGAAATAAGCGATGCGACCGTTGAAAGAGAAAACACGGCTGCGATCTGCCGGTTTTATGTGGATTTGAGCGGCTCTTCCGATAAGAAGGTCAGTGTACATTATACTACCACAGACGGTACAGCCAAATCGGGCGACGACTTTACATCACAGTCAGGTGACCTGACCTTTCCCCCGGGCAAGGCGGAGCTGAGCATTGATGTGAAGATCAAGGGGGACAGTTTGCGGCGCGCGCCACAGAATTTTTTTGTTCAGCTGAGCGACCCTGAGAATTGCACCATCAGTGTGGCTAAAGCGATCGGCACTATTAGCAACGACGGCACCTGGCTGCCTACGGATACCAGCGGATTTGTATCCCCCAAAAGTTACCCCGGCTATCGCCTGGTCTGGAGTGATGAATTCAATGGAAGACAGCTGAATGAAAACGACTGGAACTATGAGACCGGCGGAGGGGGATGGGGAAACCAGGAACTGGAGAATTACACTTCCCGGCCTCAGAATGTATTTGTCTCTGCAGGTAATCTGGTAATCGAAGCCCGCAAAGAAGATTATGGCGGTAATCATTATACCTCGGCCAGGATTACCACCCAGGGTAAACAGGAATTTACTTACGGCCGCATCGACATCCGTGCAAAACTCCCGGTGGCGCACGGGATGTGGCCTGCCCTCTGGATGCTGGGGAGCAACATCACTTCCGTGCCCTGGCCGCAATGTGGTGAAATAGATATCATGGAAGTGATAGGTAAAAACCCCAGGCAGGTGGTGGGGTCGTTTCACTGGAAGAAAGCGAATGGTACGGAAGGAACCGTCAACAATGTCTACAATCTGCCGTCCGAAGATTTTTCACAGCATTTCCATGTATTCAGCCTGCTGTGGAGCCATGATTCCCTGCAGATACGGGTGGATAACATACCTTACGTAAAGGCTTCCCGGCAGGATCTGAGTGATGGCGTTTATCCTTTTGACCAGCCGTTTTTCTTCATATTTAACGTAGCCGTCGGAGGCAACTGGCCGGGTCCGCCCGATGGTACCACCCAATTCCCGCAACGGATGTTCGTAGATTATGTAAGAGTATTTCAGAAAAATTAGGTAGGTGTAACCGTAGAGACGCGAAGCTTCGCGTCTCTACAAAAACGCTGTGAAAACCTTCGTGCCCTCTATGGGCAAAATGAAATACCCGGATCAGAGGTTCTGGTTTCACCACAAAACACGCGACGGACTGCACAAAGATTACTAAAAAAGAAATGGAAACCGACGATGCCTTGCAGAAATCACTTAGCTGAACAACTATCCTGCTACATATTATTGGCCGTGCTGTCAATTGCAGTTCTCGGTTGCAGCAAACAACCCACGAAGTCAAAGGATACGTCAGGTAACCCGTCGGAGGATTCCACCGGTACCACCCTGCCACCGGACCAGCCTCCTGCGAAAACCGACGTAGCCCTTTGGCTTACCAACGCGGATAAAAGTGCTTTGTTCCAAAAGCAGAACGTGAGCCTGTTGTTTTCCCAGGTTTCTAATGGTAAACCTACCATTATTGTAGATACCACGCAAATCTTCCAGTCCATCGACGGATTCGGCTTTTGCCTGACCGATGGCAGTGCTTTTCTCATCTATCGGCTGCCGGCGGACCAGCGGGCCGATCTGCTGCATGAACTTTTTGACACCGACAGCACCAGCATCGGCATCAGCTATCTGCGCGTGACCATCGGAGCCTCGGATTTGAGCCGGAATGTTTTTTCTTATGATGACCTTCCCGCAGGGCAAACAGATACTACGTTGAAGTATTTCGATCTGGGTCCGGATAAATACGACCTGATTCCGCTTCTGAAAGAAATCCTTGCCATCAATCCCGATATAAAAATTCTCGGTTCCCCCTGGTCGGCCCCCGTCTGGATGAAAACCAATAACAGTTCGAAAGGCGGAAGTTTAAATCCGAAATATTACGATGTGTATGCGCAGTATTTCGTGAAATATATCCAGGCGATGGCGGCAAACGGCATTCACATTGACGCCATCACGCCACAAAATGAACCGCTGAATCCCAGTAATAATCCCAGCATGGTGATGCAGGCACAGGAAGAGGCCGATTTCATCAAGAATGATCTGGGACCTGCGTTCAAGGCTGCCGGGCTGGATACGAAAATCATCATTTATGATCATAACTGCGACAGGCCCGACTATCCGCTGGCGATTCTCGCCGATCCTGACGCGCGGCAATATGTGGACGGATCCGCTTTTCATTTGTATGCCGGAAGCATTTCGGCTCTGACCCAGGTACACAACGCGTATCCCGATAAGAACGTGTATTTTACGGAGCAATGGACCGGCGGGCCCGGAAATTTCGGTCCCGATCTGGACTGGGCCGTGAAGAATCTGATCATCGGTGCCACGCGCAACTGGAGCAAGAATGTGCTGGAATGGAACCTGGCCTCTGATCCCAATTACGAGCCGCATACCCAGGGAGGGTGCAGCACCTGTATGGGTGCGGTGACGATCGGCTCGACGATCACGCGAAATGAATCGTACTATATTATTGCGTCGGCGGCGAAATTCGTACGGCCGGGGTCGCACAGGGTCGGGAGCAATATCGCAGGCAACCTGCAGGACGTGGCCTTCAAAACCCCGGAAGGGAAAAAAGTACTGATCGTATTGAATGATGGATCCGCTCCTCAGCAGTTCAACATCCAGTTTGCCGGAAAAGCGGTAACCACTTCTCTGGACGCCGGCGCAGTGGGAACTTATGTATGGGAGTGAACGATTGCGAATTAGGAATTAGGAATTAGGAATTTTTGCGGATGTTGGCGGCTGGTGATCGATGCATAACGTTTGTTGCCTATGATGGACCTTTCCCCTGGCTCCGATAAATCAAAGCCGGTCCCCTCGTGAGGGGGCTTTCCCAACCTCAATCTCAACCTTATTATAGTTATGAAACGAACCATCTTTATCATCCTTCTTTTTATAACGGCGTGTGTTGTAGAACCGTACGAAGTGGCATATAGCCAGGGGTTTCTGCATGCGAAGGGGAAAAAAATTGTGGACGGGGCCGGAAAGGAAGTTTTGCTTCGGGGTATCGGCCTGGGCGGATGGATGCTCCAGGAACCGTACATGCTCAGGCTTTCGGGCGTTGCCGTGAACCAGCAGGATATCAAAGCAAAGATTAAAGCACTGATCGGGACGGAGAAAACAAAGCAATTTTATGAAGAATGGCTGAAAGACGGTATGCAGAAATCCGACGTGGATTCCCTGGCGGCCTGGGGTTTTAACTCTATCCGGCTGCCCATGCATTACGACCTGTTCACCCTGCCGGTGGATGAAGAACCTGTTGCCGGCAAGAATACCTGGCTGAAGAAGGGATTTGAACTAACGGACAGCCTGCTGAGCTGGTGCAGCGCCGATCACATTTATCTCATTCTGGATTTGCATGCCGCACCCGGAGGGCAGGGCCACGATTTGCCGATAGCCGACCGCGATTCGACCAAGCCGTCATTGTGGCAGAGTGAAGCCGACCGGCAAAAAACCATTGCTTTATGGAAAAAACTGGCGGAGCATTATCAAAATGCAAAATGGATCGGAGGATATGATCTTCTGAACGAACCCAACTGGTCGTTTGAACACCCGCTGGACAGGAATAATCATGGAACAAAAGAGAAAAACAATGCTCCGCTGCGGAAATTGCTGATGAAAATCACACAGGCCATTCGCTCCGTGGATCAACATCATCTCATCTTTATAGAAGGAAACGGATGGGCCAATAATTATAATGGGTTACTCCCTCCATGGGATGACAATATGGCTGTCAGCTTCCATAAATACTGGAATAAAAATGATGTAGCGTCCATCCAAAAATTCCTGGACATCCGGCAAAAATACAATGTGCCGTTATGGCTGGGCGAATCAGGGGAAAACAATAACGAGTGGTACCGCGATGCCATCCATCTGGTGGAAAGTCACGATATCGGCTGGTCATGGTGGCCGCTGAAGAAAATCGGAACTAATAATCCTTTTGAAGTGAAAATGCCGCCCGGCTTCCGCAAGATTATTCAATATTGGAAGGGTAAAGGGCCCAAACCATCCACTGAAGAAGCGTACAAGTCTTTGATGCAACTGGCCCGGAACTACAAGACCAAAAACCTGGTCGTCCACTACGATGTACTTGATGCGCTGTTCGGCGGGGAAAAATGAAAGTATTGCCAGGTTTATACATTCCGGACACCCGCCTGCCCCTCCCTCAGGGGAGGGAAAAGGCGGGCCGTGCCACCTATTCTTCTGTCCCCTTGAGGGGACTTACAGGGGTGTCGACGAATGTCAAAGTTAGACACCGTGGGTATAAAAAGGCAACACAGACCCTTCACAAAGGCAGTGATCAGCGGCAGGAGGTATCTTTCCCCTGGCCCG
>CAZNHE010000118.1:0-8230 GCA_964572735.1 uncultured Chitinophagales bacterium
TTGGTAATCTTTTCAATCCCGTATTTGCCGAACACCGGCAATAGTTCCTTATTAATAACCCGCGTGTATTCGTATTGAGATTTCGCCGACAGAGCAGGAATGTGTTTTGCTATAAACACCTCTGCCAGTTCCCCGAAAGTTTGCGGCTCCGGCTTGTTAACTTTTGCTTTCCGTTCCGCCATCGGATCGGTACCCTGTCGCACCTTTATATATAAATCCCTTGCCATTCTCCGTGCCCCGGCCAAGGAAACTTTCCCATAAGCACCAATCGTGTATCGCCTCACTTTTGCCCCAAAGCGATAACGGTATGTAAAGCTCTTTGCCCCGCCGGGGGTCACTCGGAGCGCCATTCCTGATACAACAGCATCAGGAATTTCCGTTACTTTTTCCGGGGTTTTCAGGCGTTTAATAAAGGCATCTGTCAGTGTTATTTTATCCATAATAGGGTACCATTGAAATACGCAGTTGGTCGGCAAATGACAACAAATGACAACATTTTTGTGTAATGCCCTGAAATTTTGTTCAATTCAAAGTAAGCAATAAATCCATGTGGAACAATGTTATACGAAATATTTTTAAAGAATTTGCAATTTTAAGAAATGCCCTTGTTTCCTGTCTGTCACGCAGGAGGTCGTGGGTTCGAGTCCCATCCGGATCGCTGAAAAGAGGCCCTGTCGTCATTCGGCAAGGCTTTTTTTTAACCGCATTCAGCAGGCTGTAAGCTGTCTAAAAATTCATCCGAGACCTTCCCCAACGTTGAAATTTCTGCTTCCCGAATCACCTCTGCATCGCTATTTATCGCTATGGTTACATATTATTAGCATGTTAATCGATTCCTGCGTGAATTAGTTATAGGTTGCTGACGATCATCTAAGTGAGAATCTCCTTTTGGGAAGGATCAGGCGCATAATCGCGGAGGCGCCACTGTTGATTGCTGCTGCCGGATGAGCTATTTTAGGCCTGCGTGAGCGGCACGCTAGTGATGTGCGAGCCGTCAGACTCATACGAATTTTATAAACAGACATAGCTATGGCAGGAAAAGAGATATTAGGTCCTCAGAAGTTGGGGCCATTAACCCCACTGGTCGGCGAGTGGGAAGGTGATGTTGGCGTCGACCTTTCCTATCACAATAAAGATGACGAGACGACGGAAACCGGATACTTCGAGAAGGCCTGGTTCCGCCCCATTCCAGTACAAGAAAACGGTCAGCAGGTTATAGAAGGATTGAACTACAAGATGACCGACTGGCGCCATGGCGAGGAAGCCATGGACCCGTTTCACGACGAGGTGGGCTACCTGTTGTGGGATAAGGCTAACGGACAAGTCATGCGTGTCGTCGTGTTTGGCCGTGGAATTGCCATTATCGGCGGCAGCGACGCCAGGCCGCGCGATAAGGTGCTGCATTTCAATGCGGGGCCGGGTGACCCCTCCTACGGCATCCTTCAGAACAAATATCTGATGGAGCGCGCAGAAATCAAAAAATTCGAAAGTATGTTTACTTTCAATGACGACGGGACCTTCAGCTACACTTCCGACCTCATTCTGAAGCTTGCCGCTACGGGTGAGGAAATGCACCATACCGATCGTAATACGCTGCACCGCGTCAAACGCTATCATCCGAGCATCGAATATGCCTGATGACACAGGCTCCGGCAAGAGGATGTCTATTCTTAAAGACCGGCTAAAAACTCGTGAAACTAATAAAGTCAACGGCTCTTCCTGGAGTGAGGTTCGGGGAAAAATATTAGTGGCCGGCTGTGCTGGAAGCGATTAATTTCATTCCGCAGGTGCAATGAGATTTGGATGAGATCTGCCCGTGGTACGAAATGCGGAGTCAATGATTGGGCAAAGAACTTATATAATGCGTAGATGCAAGATAGCCTCAATTCAATGGAATGAATATCAGTATTAGATAATTTCGGCGGCTCCATGCTGAATACTGCGGGTAATTAATCGATGTTTGCCATGGGTAAAGTTAATCCCGGAATTATCCTTCTAAGAAATCCGGATGGATCAACATGCATCTCCTCTTACATCCCCTTGAGGGGACCACAGGGGTGGCCGGCAAGTGTCCCCATCAGGCAAAGAGGACAAAAAGGGGAAACCGCCTCCTTCCCCATAGCACGTACCTGATTTGTCCCGATCCATCGGGGGATACCCACCTGCACCCTCCCCCAGGGGAGGATTGGAACCGGATTTTTATAACTACTCCCCTCTGCCCGGGTTTCGAATAAACTCTGGTTATTACCTCAATCCATGAATGAGCCTGACTGTCCCGATGAATCGGAACTATAGACCAATTTATCATCTTCAAGGAAATAGCCCCTCTTTTCATCAATTCCATACTAATCAACATAGACCTGAAATCTTTTATCTGACGGCAAAATCTCTTAAAAGATAGTACCTATAAGTGAGGGCAACGTAAAACCGGGTACCGGGGCGTGACTCTCGCCGCTTCTCATGGGATCCAAATATAATAATCATATATACGATTATTTTTCATGGATATAATTCCTCCCATTAATTCCCCTGGCCAACCTGATTTATAAGTTGCTCCCCCTTCATTTGAAAAATGGAATCTTTACCGATTTTACATTAGCTTTAATAAGAGATTGGTTGTTTGTGCATGATATCTTGGGTTACCAGACCAACGTGGTGAATGTGAAATGGCGCCAAATCATATTATCAGTTATCCTGATTGCCGCGGGATGTCAACAGGGGAGAGATGTGGCTGGTCCAGACAGTTCCGCTAAATCCAGCAGCATTGCCCGTGGCAGTATCGTTTACACCCTCTCTGTACCTAAAGGCATACTTGGCGTTCTGGATTCTTTAAACGTTACTGTTACCGCCTTTAACCGATCAGCAAAGCCGGTTCGACTGACGATTGGCCAACATTTCAATGCCTGGGCAATAATAAATAGCCGAGGCAAAACAGTAATGTCAGGACCAAAAGTAATTAGCAATCTCATCTATTCAGTAACAATAGATGCTCATAAATCGGCAGTGATTCATCGTATGTCTATAGGTTATTTGGGTGCACGATTAGATCCGGGATTCTACACGTTAACATGGAATTTATCAGGTTTTTCCCTGAAGTTGGCTTTCATGGCTAACAAACGAGGACAGGTTGATGACCCGGTCATATCGCCTGTTTATCCTCTGAAAATTGGAAATAAATGGACCTTCAAACAAACATATTTAACGAATAATGGCGAAGTCCTGGGGAGTGATACGGTAACACAAAAAATTATTACCGAGATTATGATCGATAATGAGAAATGGTTTTTATTAAAATCGACTTCATTTGTTGACCGATTAATTACTGCACGAAAAGATGGTATCTACGTATACTACCCCGGCATCAAAACTGCTGTTTTGAGATATAAATATCCGGCGAAAATGGGTGAAGAGTATACTTCCGGACATGAGGAATGGACAGGCTCCACGGATACATTGGTTACTTTCCAAATGAAGGTTGATTCAACAAAGGAAACCGTCACAGTTCCCAGTGGTCAATATCAATGTTATAAATACCATGCTCCCGCAGTGATTGCGACGTTTGGCGACACGTCCACTGAAGTAGGCGGTCGGGATGTGCTGCTTTCGGGTGTAGGTCCCGTAAAAGAAAAATTTGGTAATACGTATTGGGAGCTGTTATCGACAAATTTTAAATGATGCTGCTACTCAGCGTGCACCAGCATTATCCTAAATTTGGAAAGCATTGAACAAATTATCCGGTTTCTTATACGGGTAACATGCTAAAAAACTGTGCCGGATTTTCGGAAGGAGAAATGGGAGCTGTAATAACATAATTATCCAATGGACTGATTTATTCCCGGCTCATGAAAACAAAAATCCCTTTATTACTTTTCCTGTCAATACTTGTCTTTTCCTGCAAAAGGACACCTGAAGGTCCGGCTCCACCCCTGAGCCCGGAGAAAGAGCTTTTGGAATTTGCGCTCAAGGACAGCCTTAACCAGCCCTACCTTACAGAAACGATAACAGCCGCGATAGTAGGATCAGAAATTAAACTGGCCATGTCGGAGGCTGTAGATGCTACAAACCTGGTGGCTACCTTCGACTTTAAAGGAAAGGCCGTATATGTGGATTCCGTAAAGCAGGAATCGGGAGTAACGGCTAACGATTTTACAAAACCGCTCGCCTATGTGGTTCGGGCAGAAGATGGAAGCCAGAAAAGCTATATCGTCAAGGTAGAATTGTTGCCCGGACTGAAACCTGTCTTGCCACACTTTTATATCACTACAGATAATAATGCGCCCATTTCTTCTAAAGACCACTATATACATGGCGACCTGAGGATAGATGGGGGCGGTCAGTATAATGATTATCAGGGCAGAATGGAGATCAGGGGAAGAGGCAATTCGACATGGAAATATCCCAAAAAGCCCTATAAAATAAAGCTGGATTCGAAAGCGCCTCTCTTGGGATTGTATGCTCACAAAAAATGGATATTGCTGGCCAATTATCTCGATGGAACCCTGCTGCTCAATTCAATTCCGTATACAGCAGCGAGGATGTTGGGAATGCCTTTTACAAATCACATTATTCCTGTGGAGGTAACCCTCAACGGGGACTATCAAGGTTTTTATGTGTTTACCGAACAAAAGGAAGTAAATACACACCGCATTGACGTAGGAGATGATGGGCTGCTCCTTGAATTGGATGTTTATTATGATGAGTCCTGGAAATTTAAGTCGGATGTATATCATTTGCCCGTGATGATACATTATCCGGAGCTGGATGACCTGCCTCATTCGGAAGCTGAGACCAGGTTTCAGAAAATCGAAAATGATTTTAATGCATTCGAGAAGCTTGTTGCCGATCCATCCTTCCCAAATAATGATTACCTGGACTTTTTCAGTGATACCGCTTATGTCGACTATATGATCGTTTACCAACTGACCGCCAACAGGGAGATCAATTTTCCGAAAAGTACCTATATCCACAAGACCAAAAATGGCAAGTACAAAATGGGGATTGTATGGGATTTTGACTGGGCGTTTGGTTATCAACCGGGAACGGGCACGCATTTTACGGATGCTACCATACCGGTATTCGTACCCGGCAACTCGCCAGGTACTGTATTTTTCAGCCGGTTTATGCAGGATCCGCATATCAAAACCTTATTCAAGAAAAGATGGGCCTGGTTTAAAGCCAATAAATACCCTCAGCTTAAGGAGTATGTAAAGGAATATGCCAAAATAGTTAAAGGGGCGTATGACAAGGACCATGCGAAATGGGGACTGCGAGGCTCATCGGGAAACTTAGACGATGATCTACAGCAGGCATTAAACTGGCTCGATGCAAGGGTGAATTACGTAGATGGTTATGCTGCGGGATTGTAGAGAAAAGTGATATAATTTTTGATGTCCATAAATGCGGCAATCCACAATTAGAGCGAAAGCGGATGTATTGGTTACGGGAGATAAAAACCTTCTGAATATTTCAAAAGACGTACCGAGGTTAAAAGCTGTCGCGCATCGGAAGTTTTGGGAACTATTGCAAGAATATATCTGCACTGAAATAAGCGCTTAAAGCGAAAGAAAAGCATCCGCGCCACATAACAAAACCATGAACCCGGAAGTGTCATTTCTGTCGACTCGACACCGCATTCTGGAAGTAATCAGGTTATAGGCCGATGATCCACAAAGTATTGTATCGTGTTTCAAACCAACAGACCCTGAGAATCATTCAGCATTCATCCGGCTCATATTGGAACACTTCTTCCAGCGGTACGTCAAAAACAGCGGCTATGCGAAACGCCACCTCCAGCGATGGAGAATACTTGCCGCGCTCAACGGCGTTCACCGTCTGCCGTGTGACGCCAATACGATCAGCCAGCTCTTGCTGAGTCATCTCGTCATGGTGAAAGCGAAGCGCCCTGATCTGGTTGCGAATACCGGCCTTTGCCTGGGCCATTCCTAAATCCCCCGCCGGTAATAAACGAGCTGAAACACGTTCTTCACGACCTCGGCGACGAACAGGGAAAGCAGCAACAGGTGCGCAATCCATACGTTGCCGATGGACATGATAAGACACATAATAGCGAGGATCACACCCGCGGCGAGTATCCATAACGAACGGCTTTCGGCACGCCATCCGATTAACCTGTCACGCTCATCCCGCCCTTCCCGCCGGCCGGCACGCACTACAACGATATGGCCGACCGCGTTGATGACCACAATAAGCACAACGGCCGCCGTGAAAACAGGCACGTACGCCGGAAGCGTATTGATGCCGCCAGCGAACATCAGTCCTGCAACGACGAAATATAAACCCAGACTCACGACGGTGCCGATAAGCTGGATCAGGACGCTTTTCTCCTCAAATGATGCATTCATCGAATTTCTCAGGTTTTTAGGTTGTGGGGGTGATACATATGTTAAATATGCGAGCTATTTCCCTCTTGTCGTCGGTGTATTCAGAGAAGTTTTCCAAACGAAATGAGGTAAGATCTACGCTACACAATGTATACAATACTTTGCATTATGTCAAATAAAGTTTACATTAAGCTGCCGACGAAGTTTATTTCAATGAGATCCGACAAGTGCATGTTCGGCCTGCCCTTCAAAATTTGGATCAAATTGTCGATTACATTTCCCTGGATAACCCTGGGACTGACCAGAAGTTGGTTCGGAAAAGAAGCTACACAGAGGTAACGGAGATGTGCGCAGAGAACCCCGAGGGAAAATGCAAAGGCGAATTTCAACACGATAACATATACATCATGAACTTTGTGGAATTCATTGTGCTCTTTGTGGTTGCTTCTTCCTGGCTGGAACCTCGACATTTCTTTTTGACTTCCCAATCTTGCCGGCATTTGATCGTTTGCTAAACCGAACGCAGCGATTTTATTATATTTGAGATGAATTTATTCCCATCCGGGATTATTACTGAATTTGTCCAATACAATATAGGTATAGTATAAACAATATTATAATGAACAGCCTTTATCCGAAATACGACACGATCGTTGTGGGTGCGGGCCACGCGGGCAGTGAGGCGGCTGCAGCAGCGGCGCGGATGGGCAATAAGACGCTTCTCATCACCATGGATCTGCACGCTATCGCCCGGATGTCGTGCAATCCGGCTATGGGCGGAGTTGCCAAGGGGCAGATCGTCCGGGAGATCGATGCATTGGGAGGCCTCAGCGGTCTGGTGACCGACCAGGCAAGTGTGCAGTTCCGGATGCTCAACCGAAGTAAAGGTCCAGCCATGTGGAGCCCGCGTGCCCAGTGTGACCGTGTGCTATACAGCCTTACCATGAGGAAGGAATTGGAAGATATTGATAATATATCATTTAGACAGGACAATGTGATCGCCATCCTGGTAAATGATTCCAAAGAAGTCATTGGTGTCAAGACCCAAACAGGTCAGACTATCTATTCTGACACCGTAATCCTGACTTCAGGTACATTTCTGAACGGACTTATTCATATCGGTGACGCCCATTTCGGCGGCGGACGCTCGGGTGAGCGGGCTTCTGTGGGCATCACCGCCTGCCTTGAAAATCTGGGTTTTGAATCGGGCCGGCTGAAGACGGGCACGCCTCCCCGTGTAGATGGACGATCCGTCAACTATGAAAAGCTCGAAATTCAATACGGAGATGAGGAACCGCAATCTTTTTCATTCATCACAAATACTCTTCCAACAAAGGAACGACAGCTAACCTGTTGGATCGGTTATACGACACCACAGGTACATGATGTTCTTCGTTCCGGATTCGACCGAAGTCCGATGTTCAACGGGCGCATCAAATCAACCGGGCCGCGCTATTGCCCAAGTATTGAAGATAAGATTAACCGGTTTGCCGATCGGGACCGGCACCAGCTCTTCCTCGAGCCGGAGGGATGGAGTACGCATGAAATGTACCTGAACGGCTTTTCAACAAGTCTTCCTGAAGACGTGCAGTATAAGGCCCTAAGGACGATCCCCGGGTTCGAGGAGGCTGCCATGATTCGGCCGGGTTATGCTATTGAATACGACTTCTTCCCGCCTCACCAAATTAAGCGGAGTCTGGAAACCAAGCTCGTATCCGGACTCTTTTTCGCAGGTCAGATTAACGGCACAACCGGCTATGAAGAAGCGGCCTGTCAGGGATTAATGGCCGGCATTAATGCCGCACTCAAAATACAGAGCAACGAACCATTGGTTTTGAAACGATCAGAAGCATACATCGGTGTATTAATTGACGATCTGGTCAGCAAGG
>CAZNHE010000119.1:0-8221 GCA_964572735.1 uncultured Chitinophagales bacterium
CCGACATTTGGCACATGCCCTTATACTTGTACAATTCTTGCAGCCCGTCGGGGAATAGAAATCAAACCGCGCGAGGGATCTCGTTCATCATGGCACCGAACGTTCGCCGGGCGGTTTTGTACCGCCGGTGCCTTTTAATAACCCCGATTATCGGGGTCGTTCCCTCTGCCGCTTTCTGTTAGAATAGGTGGTTGCCTATCGTCTTTCTGTGTACACCTTCATAGCAGGAACTCAGAATGACAGTTGGGGAGAAAGCCGTTTGTCCCATATTGCTACTGTCATCCTGAGCCGGTATTTGCCACCATGCCCTGCACTTTCACTATTTCTGCAGCTCTGCCGGAAATAGAAATCCGGCCTAGCGAAGGATCCCGTGTTCATAGCACCGGATGCTTGCCGGGCGGTTTTGTACCGCCGGTGCCCTTTGATAACCCCCGATTATCGGGGTCGTTCCTCTACCGCTCTCTATTGGAATAGGTGGTCATATACCGTCTTTCTGTGTACGCTTCCATAGCAGGAACTCAGAATGACAGTTGGGGGAAGGCATGGGAAGAAAAATCCCTTCCGTTTAATTTAACTTTATTTCAAAATAACACACATCGGCATTGTGATAATGTTCAGGTAAACCTGAAGCATCCTTCAATTTTTTTATGCCCAGGAAATCAAACCCGTTTTTTTGTAATGTTGAATCAATTTCTCGTTATTTCCACAAGTATCCATCCTAATATATCTTTTTCCTTTCGCAAATTCCCTGGCCCAATCAACAATTACCTTTACAAAATTATTCCCCCTAAAGTTTGGGTTTGTCGCTATTCTATGAATATAAATCGCAGAATGATCATCCTCTTCGCCCAAAATTTGGGGGTCGTTATAGGTGATTGCCCAGATGCAGGCAATTTTGTCCTCAATCAATAGTTTGAATTGCCTGTTCTCAATAATTTCTTTACTTATTGATGCTTTATCAAATTCAGGCCACTGATTTTCGGGAAACTTTATTTTTTGATAATCCGTGACCAATTTATATAACCTGAAGGTTTCTGGGATATCCTTCAAATTGCTATTAGTTATTATCATAATCAGGTCAACATTTGTTATACCTAAGGTGCTTTGTCTTATTCTTCCAAAGAAATAGCACAAGATTTTGCTAAAATGATTAAGGCCCTTGTTATTCAACAGGCTGCCAGTACCTTTTATTTTGTTGGTAAGCCAAACGTTCAAAACCTGGCTGAGGAAAATGACAGGCACCAACAATTCCACCTTCGGTATCAATTTGTTCAAGCAATTTAGATCGTGTTTGTATAGCGGCTTCAGGGTCATGGTCAAAAATATACCGATGGGCCGGCTCCGTTATTTGAAGCGGATGTGCTGCAACATCCCCCAACAGCCAAGCTTTTTGTCCGTTTTCCCCTTCAATTTTAATGCTCATGTGTCCGGGTGTGTGGCCCGGTGTGAAAAAGGCCTTCACTCCATTCGTCAGGGTAATCTCTTCCTCAATAAATTCGAGTCGCTGCTGTTTTAGCAACGGGAATATATTTTCATGTATATAACCTGCTTTCTGTGGTCCATTCTCCAACCTGTATTGACAAAAATCCCAATCTTTTCTGGAAGCAAGATACCGTGCATTGGAAAAGGTGGGATGCTGATCTTCTGCCGGGGTATTCCATCCCACATGGTCACCATGTAAGTGCGTCAGGAAAACGACGTCAACATCAGCCGGTGCAATACCTTCCTTCTGCATCTGTTGAGAGAGTTTTCCATCGGCCCGGATAAATTGTGCAAATGCTGTGCTGGAAGGACCGACACCGGTGTCGATGAATATAAGCTGGTCCGGAGTGTCGATGAAATTACAACTGATCCGTGGTGTCCAGGTCTCTATATCTTGAAAAGCATTCGGACAGGCATTGTAGAAATCCCCCCATTCCGATTCAGATACCGAAGGAAACATTTGCTGCGCCGGTAAGGTGAGTATGGCATCATTTAGGCTGATAATCTCTATATCTCCGACCTGAAAGCGAGCATTGTTGCTTAGTACTTCGTTCATAATATATGCTGTACTGTTTAAAAATATGAGGGTTTTGTTTCCGGGAGTGTTTCCTTTATCAATTAAACGGCCGCCTGAACTCCAAAGCGAAGGATTGTAACTATTGCCGGCTTTATAGGCAACGACTCATTTTAAATTATTACCTGACTAAGGACTGTTATTTTATCGAAAAGGAAATCCCATATCACCCTGGAAACATCTATATCCATATTCATCGAACTAGGTTTGTCAAATGATACCCGGAAATTTTTATTGGGAATATTGTGATCGCCACAAAAGCAGAAATAAAACCGGCTCTTTTCCCGGAAAGATGGCTTTTTCGACGATGATCAGTTTTGGATTTGGTTTTGGATCTTTTGGTACGTGATAAATGAAACGATGTTTATATCCATCGATAATTGTACAGGTATAGCGTGCCAAAACCAATTATAAGCAGGACTAAAGCACCGATTAACATCTCTCTAATTTTTTGCCGGGGCAAAAATGCCGGGCAGGCTATTGATAATGCAAAAGCTCTTACCCTCCTGTTGACAAGTCGCCAAATGTTGGATTGATATCTGATGAATTCACCCGTGCTGTCGGAGAAGCTCTCCGACCCGCTTTTGCATGTCATTCTTTTCAAGGGTTAATCCACCCCGGATTAATTACAGGCTCGTATTGACAAAGGGAGAATCGGCTTCCATCAATCAAAAAATTGAAGAATCAGATTTATATTGATTCGCCATTTAGAGAATTATTTAAAAAAAACTGTTCCCATTTTCGGAACAGCTTTTCGAGGCTAAGCATCTATTTTCCTGTACATACTTTGTCTTTCAACCATCCAGCCGGGATACTCAGGTGTTAAAGCGCTTACTTCGTCAAGCTTTGATAAATCTTCTTCATCAAAAACAATATTGACCGAATCGATATTTTGCTGTAATTGCCCGATGTGTTTTGCACCGATAATTGTACTCGTGATGCCCGATTGCACGCGCACCCAGGCAAGTGCAACACCTGCGACAGAAACGTCGTGCTTCTTTGCAATGGTGTCCATTACGTCAATGATGTTGTATGCTTTTTCTTTGTTGATGGGTGGAAAGTCAAATGCATTGCGGCGCGCATCGCCCTCGCCCGAAGTATCGCGCCTGTATTTGCCGGAAAGAAAACCACCGGCCAGCGGGCTCCAGGGCATGATGGCCAGGTGCTGGTCTTTTGCCAGAGGAATGATCTCCCTTTCAATATCGCGTGAGGCAATGGAATAATAATATTGCAGTCCGGCAAATTTATTCCATCCTTTCTCCTGCGCAATTCCCTGCGCTTTCATCACCATCCATGCAGGCCAGTTGCAAACGGCAATATATCTCGCTTTACCCGAAGAAACGATATCGTTCAGCGGGTGCATGATCTCTTCCACAGGCGTAAGCGCATCCACGCCATGAACATATAAAATATCAACGTGGTCTGACTGCAGGCGCTGCAAACTTTCGTCCACCGAATTGAAAATATGATAGCGCGAAAGCCCCGCGCTGTTAGGATCTTTCTTCATCCGTCCCAACACTTTTGTGGCAATCACTACTTCATCTCGTTTGATGCTTAGTTCTTTCAAAGCTTGTCCAAGCAATTGCTCCGACTGACCGAAAGAATAAACATTTGCCGTGTCGATGAAATTAATGCCCGCATCAATTACGGCTTTTATCATGTCGTTTACCTCCTTCTGCTGGAGCTTACCGATATTATCCCAGATACCTGCATTTTGCCCGCCGAAAGTCATGGTACCGAAACAAAGTTCTGATACCAAAAGTCCTGTGTTTCCTAAAAGATTGTATTGCATATCCTACTTGATTTTGTTACTGAATGATGGTTTTTGCCAAAGGCGTATTCCAGAGAAAATCAGGATGAACGAACAGCATCCGGCCCGACCGCTTCAAAAGTTCTTCGTTGTTATGCTCAACGCCAAAAACCTGGTTAGGAGCAACAAAGGACATGACCCCCTCGTCAAAATCATATTGTTGCCGGCCATATCTGAATTTGGCATTATAATTTCTTTTCAAAGCGATAAGATAAAAGTCATGCACCTGACTCGCCGTTTCAAAACCAATTCCTTTGTTGGTTCCTGTGATCAATATGGTCTTCGTTTTTTTTATATTATTGTTTCGAACCATTAAGGCATTAAGAAAATGAAGTCTTAATGCCCTTACCTTTCTTAATGATTTTATTTTGTTTTTGATTCGAGAGTTGATTATGATGTTTTTAACATAGCGTTCCTTCTTTGGTCTAAAAATAATTACCCTTTTTTAAAAGCGACTGCAAATTCTTTGGCAAAGTCCTTCAACTTTGTTTTGCCCAAAACGGGTCTGTTATCCAGATAATCAGCATATAACGCACCGCTATGAATGGCGGCCTGCATCTTCTCCAAATCGTCAACGAGCTGAGAAGGGATGCCGGACTCAATCAGGTTGTTTCGCATTTGTTCATCTGAAATGATTGTCCATTTTAAACCGGGCTTGCCGATAGCTTCACCTAAAATTTTTGCTACTTCATTGCAAGTTCGTTCTTCACTGGCTACATAACGAATTTTTCGTCCCCGGAACGGCGTTGTTAATTCCTCGGCGGCGGCTGTAGCTATATCCTCAGGCGAAACGAATGCAACTTTATCCTCCCCGCCATAGTTAGCCATTATAACGCCTTTCTCTTTTATCATATTTATATAACCATACAAATTTGTGTAAAAAGATCCCGGCCGTAATTCAGCAACGGCAATATCCGGTAATTGATTAAGCGTATCATTCAGATTAAATGAACGTATTACATCAACTGCCCAGCCGCTTAAAAAAACAGCTCGTTTTATCTCCGTTTGTTTGATGGCTTCAACATAATTATTGCCAATTTTTTTAAAATAAGCTGTTTGATCCGCTTCTTTTAAACTAAATGGAATCATACAATACACGGCATCGGCCCCGGAAAAAGCGGCCGTAATAAAATCCGCATCTGCCATGTTACCGATGACGGCAGTGGCCCCCAATGCTTCAATAGCTTCCTGCCGTTCCGGCGAACTGCTGATGACGGTAACTGAATGTCCTTTTTGTACCAACTTTTTTGTTAGTGGTTTGCTGATGTTTCCTAATGAACCTGTTACTACGATTTTCATGATTTTAAAAATTAATTTTGACGATATACTGCGGCAAATTTTTGAGCAAACTCTGTCATCTTTATCTTGCCCAACATGGGCCTGTTGCGATAATAATCTTCATATAATTCGCCGCTGCGCATACTCTCCTGCATTTCCACAAAGCCTTTGGCCGTGTCCGGATTCATTCCGGCGGTGATCATGCCGTTTAATACCTGTTCATCCGGGATATACACCCATTTCAAACCGGGTTTTCCGATAGCGTTACCCAAAATACCCGCTATTTCGTCACAGCTACGTTCTTCACTGGCTACGTAGCGTACTTTTCTTTCCGGCGGGCGGGGAGTTGTTAGTTCTTCAGCAATCGCCGCTGCAATATCTATGGGCGACAACCAGGGTTTTTTGTCGTCTTCGCCATAGTTTGAGGCAATAACATCTTGTGTTTTAATGGAACGTATAAAGCCCAGCAGGTTATAGTAGAAACCGACGGGACGCATAAACGTAATGGCTGTATCAGCGGGCAACGCGCTGAAAATGCCTTCTACTCCGTAATATATACCGAGAATGCCGTTGCCTTTATCCGTATGGCCGCCGATGCTGCTAAGCAGGATCACACGCTTTACGGCCGACTGCCGTATGGCCTGTACATAATTAGAAACAACTTTCCGGCATTGTTCCGCCATATCAAAATCCCGGTTGAAGGGATTGTCCAGCGGAATCATGCAATACACGGCGTCGGCACCGGTAAAAGCAGCCGTAAGAAAATCGGCGTCTTCCAGCTTGCCGATGGTGGCAGATGCTCCCAAATCTTCGATCTCTTTCTTTCTGCCGGACTTACTGCTGATGACGGTAACCGAATGTCCTTTTTGTACCAATTCCTGTGTCAGCGGCTTGCTGATGTGACCTAATGAGCCTGTGATCGTGATGTTCATTTTTTTGTTTTTTGATGATATCATTTTTCGTTGCCGTAAAGTTATGACGCAGGAAAGAGGCAGATGTAGCTGAATCTGTGATTGTTGTAGCCGTTTCTTCTGTTTTGAGTGTCGCACATTGGAAATGATCCGTTTTTATGGAGAATCATGAATTGGATCTTCTTTTGCGGTTCCTGAATCCAGGATGACAGTCGCCGGGGAGCAGGGCAGGAGTGGCGTCCGCCGGACTGGCAAAGAATCCTGTTCATTCTCCTAACCCTGTCATCCTATCCCATGTTCCCCTGAGTCGAACAGAAGAAGAGCGGAAGCGTCTTTGTATGGAGACCGATGGAGGATGGCGTTGCCTGTCATCCTGAGGCCCGGCCCCTGTAACCCGTTGATCAGGGAACAGCCGCCAGGGACCGAAGGATCCCACGGTATCCGGCAACGATCGCCGCCGGATTCATTTGTCCTGTTGTCCACATTTAGGTTTAAAAGCTGTTCCGGCAGGTAATTTGGCACACTCTGATTTCAGGTCCTTTAAAGGGTGCACTCTTCCGGGCTATTGCAGGAATAAAGATATCCACAGCCGTAATATGCCGGGTATCGGCACTCAATTCCCACGATCTGACACCCCGGCATCCCGGATCCGCCAGGCGGATATTGAATAGGCTTTCTCAATCAATTACTTTACCCTAAAACAACATCCCCCAAAAGGTATGATTGCCGGATGAAAAGACAGATTACGACAAGAATTGATGACAAGTTTGAAATTGTCGGCTTCAATGTTGGATCTATCGCAGGATTAATGGTACACCATGTATACATGAATCTGATTTTAACGGGTTGCCGGAGATGTTGAAAACCCAATCGGCGGCGTACGAAACGTTATTCCGGGTAAAGGACCCTATTAAAGGTTAATTAATGACTAATTGGATGTGGAGATATGAGTAAGTGGTCGAGAGATGAATTGATTGTGGCTTTTACCTTGTACTGCCAGATGCCATATGGTAAGATTCATTCGAGAAATAAGACTATCGTCAAGACGGCAAGCTTCTTGAATCGCACACCGTCGGCGCTGGCTATGAAGATGCTGAATATTGCGAGCCTGGATCCCGAAATTCAAAGGAGTGGAAGGTCAGGGCTTGGCAATGCCTCAAAAGGAGATCAAGAAATATGGAATGAATTTCACGATAATTGGGATGCAGCTTTTGATGAGGCTGATAGAATTATAGGAGATCATTTGATAAATGATGCCGCGGAACCTGAAGTGGATTTTGAAGAGGAAACCTCATATTCGATGCAAGTCTCAAGAAAGAAGCAGGGGTTCTTCAGGAACTCGGTCCTGGCAAGCTACCAGAACGTTTGCTGCATATCAGGAGTGAAATTCGATAAACTGTTAGTCGCCAGCCATATTATCCCGTGGAGTAAGAATAAGAAACAGCGATTGAATCCAAGTAATGGGCTTTGTCTATCGGTTCTTCATGATAAAGTGATTGATTTGGGATTGATTACAGTGACACCTGATTTCGTTGTAGAGGCATCAGCAAAATTGAAAGAATTGGCCGATGATCCTTTTAGTCAGAAGAATCTGCACTCAATCCATGGCAAGAAAATTCGATTACCCGAGAAGTTTGTTCCGGCTCAAGAGTTTTTAGAATGGCATAATGAGAATGTGTATCAGGGTTGAATTTTAAGTATCTTACCATTATAAATTTCAATATTACTTCTATTTCCGAACCGGATAACAGAATGCCACTGCTTTCAATTCTTCAGGTTTTATTTCAAATAAACCAAGTTTTGTTCTTTTGGGTTTACCCCCATAAACTATACAAGTCTTAGGCTTCACTTCCCGAGATACTATCAGTCTCCTTTATCATTCCGTATGCCAAATTCCCGATCATAGGCCGGTCGTCCGAGCGTGGCCGTGTACGACATCAGCAACCCGATTGCTCGGGAACGAGACAAACGCCTAACTCTCCTGCAATTGTACGTGACCGAGCGGGTTCCATCAGCATTAGAGATGATTCCCTTGAACTTGAATAAATCGTCATCAAACAACAGGCCACCAAGGTATCTGGTGATCTTCTGTTTGACCTGGGTCACGGCCTGGGGCTCGTTAGCTACAGGCGCAAGCATGTCAACCTTGTGTACTGCTCGGCCCCA
>CAZNHE010000120.1:0-8217 GCA_964572735.1 uncultured Chitinophagales bacterium
CAAGGTATCACTTCCAACAAAAGGAACCATCGTCCTGGATTATGGGAAGCCCTCAAAGAAGCAGGTCAATTTCATAGGGCGTGATCCGCGGACGGTGGAATATGACGGCTATCTCATCAAATTTGACGGAAATGAAGCACTGATTTTCGGGAAACGTCCGCGGTCGCTATTGTATGCCGCAGGCGATGTCAACCTGTGGAAAAACAGAACATCGGGAGTGTATGTTCGTCAGCCGGCTTTCAAAACGCGTTCGGGCAGTTTTGGAGGGAATGGAGAATCGGTGGCCAATCAGGTGGCGCAACTGGGTATTAATATCTTCTACAGCGAATTTCCGGCGAATTTTGTAACACTGAAAAAGACGTTTCCACAGATCTACAGCAATCTCACACCGGAACAGAAAAAGGAAATACACCAGAAAAAAGAGGCTGCCGAAAAACGGGCGGCTCGCCTGGTAAAATCGTGCCATGATGCCGACGTTTCGTTGTATCCATTTTTGTACGGAAACGACATGGCGCGGTGGTCACCCGACCTGATGGCGGCGATTTACAAGACCTATCCTGATATCAAAGGGGTGCGGGCGCCGCATTCGTGGGAAAAGGCTTCAATGAACCCGTCTTTGCCGAAAACCTGGGATATTATTGATGCCTTTGTGAAGGAGTTTGTGAATACCCTGCATGGCGACGGTCTGGTAACTACTTTCTGGGATGCGTATGGACTTTACAGCCAGGATAGTCTTTCTCAGGCTAACGGAATGAATCATTTCAATGAAGAAATCAGGAAGAATGTCGGCGAGTATGAGAAGGTGCTGAGCAAAGAGCACAAGCCGCTGATTGTGCGAACCTGGTCGTCGGGCAGGGCACATTGGGTGACTTTGCGCAATAATAAAGGGGAACGGGAGCATCAGTTCGTTCATGCGCCGGGTTACGGCGGTTTTAGTGGACTTCGCCCGCAGAAGGGGGCTACGTCCCCCGAAGTCGGGAGCAGGTACGCTCTCTGGGGAAAGGTGATCGATGGTACTCCTGCAGATGTGACTCTTCAGACGAAGGTTTACATGTCGGATTGCTTCCCGGCGGCACGCTTCAATACGCTTATCGGCAAAACAAAGGATCATCCGCAAATGGTGGAATATCAGTTGGAAGGCCAGACAACCGGACTCTACTACCTGCCTGCATCCAGTGTGAATTATACCGGGCGAACGATGAAGAAAGCGCACGAGCTAATGGGGAAGAATAGCGGTACCAGCGTTTTCTGGGGCGGCACCCATCAGGTTCACTATGATCTGTTGAAGGATATTGTCAACGGCATTAATGTTTATGCGTGGCGGCAATTCTCCTGGAACCTGAATGTCGATCCACAGAAAGTATGGATGAGTTGGGCTGTGCCGATTTATGGAGAGAAAGCGGCTCCGTACGTTATCAAAGCACTGCAATTGTCCGAGCCGGTCGTAGACAAATTGTTTTCAACACTCGGCTTTGGATACGACACAAACAGCGGATTTCCGGGCACGATTTATCGTCGCGAAGTGCTGCTGATGTACACTAACCGCACCTATCTTCCGGAATATCAGAAGTACCTGAAGCCTACATTAAAAAATGTACAACGGGTTATTAAAGAGAAGGATGAAGCGCTCGCAGACATCAACAGGATGTTCTCCTATCTGGAACAGGCCAAACCGTATCTGAGTGACAACCAGTATAAAGAGTTACATACGCGCTTCAACTGGCTCCGCTATGAAGCCATTGAAAACAAGTTAACGGAGGTGAGTTACTGGCGGTTCCGGTACCTGCGGTATTTGTACTCAATTCGCAGTGCCGATCCCGCACAACTGGAGAAGATCGGAGAATCTTATCGGAAAGTGATTCAGTACAGGGACAGCCTTTTTCAATTCCGGGATGATCAGAGATTTAGCTGCTATAATCTTCCTCTCGGCAAAGTAAATAAGATTAAGCGTATCGGACTGGGCAACCCGGTCCGGATCATGAAGGAGATCTACGATAAATCACGCCAATACACGATTGAAATCGTGGGTCCCGATTCGCTGCAAACAGGGTTGCAGAAAATGAATACGAACATAAGCGAGACAAAATGAAGAACAAAAAGCTCATCCTCCCATTATTTTTCATCCTTCTGGGAAGCCTCCCGTTACACGCACAGAGCCGTGCACAAACCGAAAAGGTGCTGCGCAAGATTGCCGACCGGATCATCAACAGTACGCCATATAAGTTCATAAACACCAAAACGAAGAAGGAGTACAGCAATCTGAAAGGTGTGCCTTTTTCAATGGATGTAAAAGTAGAAAGCCAGTACAACCACTGGCACTACACGAACGGAGTTCTGGATATCGGAATGATGGAACTGGCCGACCGGCTGAACGACGACAAATACCTGAAGTACGTTCAGAAAAACATGCAGTTCGTCTTCAATCCGGATAACCTGAATTATTTCCGGAAGCAGTATGAAACGGCATTAAAAGAGCCGGATGGCCTGCGGAGAGTTAGCCGCCACTCCTGGTACATGTTTTTCCGGATGATCCGGCTGGATGATTACGGGACGATGGCTGCCAGCCTGGTTGACCTCTATCAGCATTATAAGGATCCTGCGTACAAAGCCTACTTCGACAAGGCGGCGGAGCACCTGCTGTATTTTGAGCCGGAATTGAAAGACGGCACCATCGCCCGCCATTTTCCGCACGAGATGACAATCTGGGCCGATGATCTTTACATGAGCGTGTCACTGCTCGCCAGAATGGGCAAACTCACGGGTGATATGAAATATTTCGATGATGCTGCCCGACAGGTTATCCAGTTCCACAAATATCTCTGGGATCCGGACAAGCAACTGTATTACCATTGTTATTACACCGATACTAAAGCTCACGGAGTGGCTTACTGGGGTCGGTGCAACGGCTGGATGATGATGGCCCAGGCCGATCTGCTCTCGGCACTGCCGAAGGATTATCCAAAGCGTGCAAAGCTGATCAAATTGTTCCAGGAACAGGTGAGAGGTGTTGCCCGGTATCAAAGCAAATCAGGTCTCTGGCATCAGCTTCTCGACAAAACCGATTCATGGCTGGAGACCAGTTGCTCCGCCATCTTCACGTTCAGTATTGCCCGAGGCGTGAACAGGGGATGGCTGCCGAAGGATTTTGCACAGGTTGCCCGGTTTGGATGGAGGGGACTTCTCACCAAAATTACGGATAACGGCGATGTGACCGATATTTGCCCCGGAACGGGAATCGCGCCATCCCTGCCGGCCTACTATAACCGTCCCCGTCGTACCGATATTCCGATGGGTGAGGGACCTGTTTTACGGGCCGGCGCCGAGATATTAATTATGCCGCGTTATCACGGGATTCCGGCGTATAAAACCTATCATCTCGTAAAAGACCGCAGGGAGAAATGAGATGATAGCGCTCCTTGCAGTAAAAAATAAACCACTATGCTCACAAAGGTTACACAAAGACAACTACATAGTGAGCATTGTGGAATTCATTGTGCTCTTTGTGGTAAAAAGGGATTTTTCCACAGAATGATAACCCGTAATTAATCAGATATTAACGCTATGGTTCCCCTGAAACGAATCATCTTCCTTCTGCTTTTCTTGTGTGCGGTTATGGCGGGTCGCGCCGCGGCGCAAGTATCGCTGCCGGATGTGATCGGCAGTAACATGGTGCTTCAGCAGGGGCAGCCGATTCCCGTCTGGGGAAGTGACGACCCTCATGAAACCGTAACCGTACGATTTGCAGGTCAGAAAAAAACGACTACGGCAAATGCGGATGGGAGATGGGGCGTTCTTCTGAATCCGATGAAAGCTTCGGACACTCCGCAAACCATGGTCATCACCGGATCGAATACGGTAACACTGGATGACATCCTGATCGGAGAGGTCTGGTTCTGCTCGGGCCAGTCGAATATGCAGCTCGTGCTGTGGTCGGATGATAAATCGATCCGCACAACCAAAGGAGACTCGGTGATTGCCTCCGCCAATTACCCGGAACTCAGGCTTTTCAATGTAAGCCGGGCCGTAGGCTTTGGACACAAAAAGGGCAAACTCGGCGTTTGGCAGCCGTGTACGCCTCAATCAGTGAAAGATTTTTCGGCAGCGGCCTATTATTTCGGCCAGGAATTGCAGCAGAAACTGGGGGTGCCGGTCGGCATCATCAACGATTCTTACGGCGGCTCGCAGGCTGAAGCGTGGACCCCACAGGAATACCTGATGGCTTCCGAAGAGTTGCGACCGACGGTGGAACGCACGAAAATATGGCGGGATGAACGTGTTGAAGTGCGTAACCGGTATGCGGCCAGGCTCCGCGAGTGGCATAAAAAGGCGGAAGAAGCCAAAGCAGAAGGCAGGCCTTTTCACGGGGCTCCGCATCCGCCCGATGCGTTGCGCGATTACCGGATCGCCGGATCCATTTTCGACAATATGGTGGAACCGATCATCCCGTATGCCATTAAAGGAGTGTTTTGGTATCAGGGCGAGTCGAATGAAGGACGCGCGTGGCAGTACGGCCTGTTGCTGCCGACGATGATCCGCGCCTGGCGTGACCGCTGGAAAGAAGGCGATTTTCCTTTCGGTATTATTCAGTTGCCGAATTATCGTGACCAGAAGAGTCAGCCCGAAGATGCAGCCTGGAGCCATCTTCGCGACGCACAACGGACAACGGCGGATTCGGTGCCCAGCACCGGGCTTATCGTAACTATCGACATCGGCATGGCACACAATATCCATCCTCATGACAAACTGGATGTCGGCCGACGCATGTGCCGCTGGGCCCTGGCCGATGTGTATGGGTATGATATCACGGCGACCGGCCCGATGTATGAAAGGTCGGAAGTCGATGGATCAAAAATCAACGTCTGGTTTTTGGCGGCGGGGAAGGGCCTGAGAAGCAAAGACGGGCAGCCGCTCCACGAGTTCGCCATTGCAGGAAAGAACAGACAGTGGCATTGGGCGCAGGCGAAGATCACCGGTAAGAACAGGGTGGAGGTGTGGTCCGATTCCGTACCTCACCCGGTTGCGGTTCGCTACGCATTTAATAGCAATCCCAAGGATCCGAATCTGACCAATGGAACCGGGCTGCCTGCGGGTCCGTTTCGCACCGACCACTGGCCGGGCCCAACATTTGGAAAGAAGTAGAAAGTGAAGGTAGGTAAAGAAAGTTAACCCCGATGCATCGGGGGCGCGATGAATTTCACAATGTTCACTATGTATTGGCCCTTGTGTAAGACCTTTGTGGACATTGTGGCTTATCCTTCATAAGGTCTAACATAACAATAATCAGCTATGCGAAAGGTATTCGCAAATATTTTTTGGATGATCACTGTTTTGGTCATCCTCCCATCACTCGCGATTGCACAGACGAGCTTTAAGTTTGATTTCGGAACCGGTAAAACAGCACCCGGATATAAACAGGTAACAGCCGTCACGAAATATGGTGATGGTCAGGGGTATGGTTTTGATTATGGCACCAAAGCTGTGGGGAGGGATCGCCCCGATTATCGGGGCAATGCCTTGCGCAGCGATTTCTGTACCAGTAATGCCCCCATGTTCTTCTCCGTAAAAGTGCCGGAAGGAAATTATGAGGTTACCGTCACCCTGGGGGATGCATGGCGGGCTTCGGCAACGACTATAAAAGCAGAATCGCGCAGGCTTATGGTGAAAAAGATTACCACAGCTCCCGGAAAATTTAAAACTGTTTCTTTCATGGTCAGTGTGTGGGACAGCGTGATCGGTGGCAAACGCGTTGTTCGCTTAAAACCGCGCGAACGAAATAAACTGGATTGGGATAACAAACTCACGCTCGAGTTTAACAATATCCGGCCCTGTGTGGATGCGGTGACAATCCGAAAAGTGGACGGTGCTATCACCGTTTTTCTGTCGGGTAATTCCACAGTCACCGATCAGCGGCTGGAGCCGTGGTCCTGCTGGGGACAAATGATCCCATCCTTCTTCAAGCCAGGGAAGGTGGTCATTGCCGACCATGCCGCATCCGGGGCGACGCTCAGGTCGACGATAAACAGGGGCAGACTGGCTAAAATAGCGAGCCTGATGAAACCGGGCGATTATCTCTTCATTGAATTCGCTCATAATGATCAAAAACCGGGGTCCGGCGAGAAAGCATGGACGACCTACAACAAATATCTGAGGGTGTTCATCGATTCCGCCCGGGTGCATCAGGCTATCCCGGTGCTGGTTACTTCCACTAACCGCCGTTTCTTCGATTCAGATGGGCATGTAAGAAATACTCTGGGCGATTTTCCCGCCGCCATGCGCTACGAAGCAAAAAAAGACGGGATAACCCTGATCGATCTCAATGCCATGACCAAAACGCTTTACGAAGCACTGGGTCCGGAGAAATCCCGGGAATTGTTCGTTCAGTTTCCTGCCGGCACTTTCCCCGGACAGAAGAAGAAATTAGCTGACAATACACATTTCTGTGATTTCGGTGCCTATGAACTTGCCAAATGTATGGTGGAAGGAATAAAGAAATCGGGGCTGGGATTAGCGAAGTATTTGAAGCCGGGATTGCCCGATTTCTATCCCGCTCATCCCGATGATATCAAAAAGTGGCACTTACCCCTGACGCCGATGTACACCAGCGAAAAACCTTATGGAAACTGAAGGAAGAATAAACCACAATGGGCACAGAGGTTTCACAAAGATAAATACATAGTAAGCATTGTGAAATCCATTGTGCTCTTTGTGGTAAAGAAAATATGATCATCAAAAATGAAAAAAAATGCTAAATAAACTGACAAAATATTCGATTTTATGTAGGAGAATTTAAAATGAAGATTTTTCCAGACAAATATGAAAAACGATGGATGAAGAAAACCGGCATCATTGTTGGCATGATGATTCTGTTTGCAGCAGCGCCCTTTTATGTTTATGCCCAGACGGGATGGCATCATGTTACCCATCCCACGGTCAAACAGCTGGCGGCTCATTTTAAAAATCCACCGCCCGAATATGGTCCAACTGTATTCTGGAGTTTGGATGGACCGGTAGACCGGGCCGTGATCAACCGTGATCTGAACATCCTCCAATCGCTCGGTTTTCGTATGGTAACGATTCAGGCCGGGCGCGGGATGACGCATCCATATCTTTCCCCCGGATATTTTAAACTGATCCGTTATGCGGTGCAGGCGGCAAAAAAAAGGAATATGCGGGTGTGGTTTATCGATGACGGGGGATATCCCAGCGGATTTGCCGGCGGGTTATTCAGCAAAAAAAAGCCGGATCTTCGCATGCAGGCTCTTATCCCTGAAAAAAGAATAAAAGTATCTCCAGGGCAAACAATTTCCCAAAAAGTACCGTCGAATACACTCAGCGCGGTCGCTTATAATGAAACCGGCAGCGTGATTATTCCTGTTCAATCGGGTATGATAAAGTGGACGGCGCCGATGGTCCGCGGCAACTGGAAAATCGTTCTGGCCGGACATGCCTTCCGGACTTCTAAAACCCGCTCCGTCAATAATCCCACCGGGGCAAAAGATACGACCGCTTCGTTGGAAGATTATCTGAATCCCAAAGCAACCAGACAATTCATTGAATGGACCCATGCGCAATACAAAAAATACGTCGGGGATGAGTTCGGGAAGACAGTGATCGGCTTTCGCAGCGACGAACCGGCCTATTACGTCACACCCTGGACGACGGACATGCTGCAGGAATTTAAAAAGCAAAAGGGGTACGACGTTCGTCCCTATCTGGCATCCTTTTTCATTCGTCATCCCACAAAGAAAGAAAAGCGGGCCAAAGCGGATTACCTGGACGTGTTTTCCAATCTATTCCGGGACAATTTCTTCAAGATGATCGCAGACTGGTGCGCGAAAAATAATCTGGAATATGAAGATCATATTGATAAAGACGGTCCGGAGTATAACATAACCATGCTGGAACTGGCCCGCGACGAAGGGGATTATTTTAAGGATATGCGCTATATGCAGGTTCCCGGAATCGATGTGATCTGGCATCAGCTCTGGCCGGGCGAAGCCAATAATTTCCCCAAGCTAGCTTCCTCAGCCGCACATTTGTTTGGCAGGCCGCAGGTCTTCAGCGAAAGTTTTGCAGCTTTTAACCCGCGGCCCCACATCAAACAGGTGAAATGGATATTGAACGAGCAACTGGTGCGTGGGGTTAACCTGTTCGAATTCATGTCTTATTCTGCAAGGCGGAAAGGGCCGCGCGGATTTATGGCATCCGATTCCTTCC
>CAZNHE010000121.1:0-2035 GCA_964572735.1 uncultured Chitinophagales bacterium
TTTGAGGTGATTATAACCCCGATGGCTGCGGGAACGGAAGAAATATCGGACGAGCCGGCTCAGATACGGTTGTCTCAGAACTATCCCAATCCTTTTAATCCGTCAACAGAAATCAGATTCTTCCTGCCCCGGGCGGAGCAGGTGTCTTTGATCGTTTATGATGTACTTGGAAGAAAAGTGGCTACTCTGGCAAAAGGAAGGTTTGCCTCCGGCTGGCATCGCAGCGTTTGGGATGCCGGCAGGATGGCCAGCGGGGTCTATTTCTACAGGTTCAAAACCCGAGACAAAGTAATCGTCAGGAAAATGTTATTACTCAAGTGAGGAATAACCACAATGTTCACAAAGGTTACACAAAGAGAAAATATGGTGATCATTGTGAGATATCTTTGTGCACATTGTGGTAAATAAAAACGTGATCAAAATTCAAATGTCGGAAAATGGCATAGCGTATAAAATAATCGGGTCGACTCTTGAAATACACAAAGTTTTGGGGCCTGGGTTGTTGGAAAGTGCTTATCAGGAATCTCTTGTATTTAAACTTCAACAAGTCGGGCTTTTTATTGAAAAACAGAAACCCATGCCATTGATCTTTGAAGACGTGAAATTAGATTGCGGGTATCGTATTGATATTTTAGTTGAACGTAAAGTTGTAATAGAGATAAAAAGCGTAGAAGCATTGAATGATGTCCACCTTGCCCAGACACTGACATATATGAAATTAGGCAATTATAAACTCGGTTTACTGATAAATTTCAATGTAGCTCTCTTGAAACAAGGAATTAAGAAGGTAATCAATGGCATATTGTGATCGAGAAAGCAACCGTAATGTTCACAAAGATTGCACAAAGAGAAATCATAGTGGCCATTGTGAAATCCCATTGTGCACATTGTGGTAAATAAAAATATGGAAGATTTCAGGGTAACGTTCTGGATCTTTGAAACTACAAAACCATCATCAAAAGGAGACAAAAATGAAATCCAAAATGAAGTTTTCGAGTATTGTTGTCGGGCTGCTTGGTCTTGCTATTCCCATAGCTGTCTTTGCACAGTCGGTGCCGTTATTGCCCGATGCACCTTCACAAGCTCCTATTGGCGGGCTTGGAATATTAGTCGCAGCCGGAGTAGGATATGGTGTATACAAGCTAAAAAGAAGGCACACAGAATAGCCGTCCTGCAGAACGGGTCCTTGGAAGCCTTCTTAATGACTGGACAAGATTCTACTTTATGAATAGTTGTATAGTTTATAGAGGCTATACGCTATTCGTAATTCTCTCATGTTAGAAGGAGCTACTGCAATGACCACCATGCGGACTGTTGGATGCAGGCATTCAGAGTTGGAATTTCCTATTGCCAATTCCTTGAAAGGATAACAGTTGTGCTATGCTTGTCTGTCATACTTCTTTTGTATCGTATAAGTAAATCTGAACATCCTCATTGTCTGGTGCTAAAACTTTTCTGTCAATAGCACATTTTTGTCCGACCTCTGATGCGAAGGCATTCTTCATTACATCCATTGATTCAAAATGCAGGTTGGCTATGCGATAAGATGAGTGCCCGGTGGTTGACAAAATCCCTCCGTCATTTATTTCATACTTTATTAAACCGGGCAATTGTTTTGCTAATGGAATATGCACTTCAAAATAATGTCTTTCAAAAGATTCGATGTCTTTTGGTCTTTGGTAAACTACAGTCATTTTCGTCATATTATTTGTCCATTTAGTTTCTTTGGCATTACGTTTAAATTGGTTTGCTATCGTGTTCCCCATATGCTTGCTGTCCAACTTCCAGCCAGACACACATCCCCCAAATCCACGAGCTCTTTTTTAAATTCTTCACCAATATACTCTATTTTTTGTAAATCAGCAGGATAGCCCCTGCCGGAGAAACGCATGTTTTGTATCGATTATGCCTGGATCGCTTTTGATTGTTGCCGGAACTATACAAAGCGCGTGTATTGGGGTCTCTTCATCATACATTTCGAACCCGTTTGTTGCTATGTTCCCTCTTGGCTGAAAATTGAAAATTGAAAATTGAA
>CAZNHE010000121.1:2135-8128 GCA_964572735.1 uncultured Chitinophagales bacterium
AACCCGTTTGTTGCTATGTTCCCTCTTGGCTGAAAATTGAAAATTGAAAATTGAAAATTGAAGGTTGAAAGTTGAAAATTGCAGGCCTGCTAATCTCGGAACAACGATTAACGATCTTATTAGTCTCACACTTTCGGTTGATTTAAGCATTCAGGGTGCTATTGCATCAATCATCCGTAATTTTCGCAACCGGAGTGAATTACCGATTACGGATACTGAACTGAAGCTCATGGCCAGTGCCGCGATCATGGGGGAGAGAAGGAGACCGAGCGCCGGATACAAAATGCCGGCTGCAATGGGGATGCCCAGCGCGTTATAACCCAATGCAAAGAACAGGTTCTGACGGATGTTGCGCATCGTGGCATGGCTCAGGCGACGGGCTTTGGCGATGCCCTCTAAATCACCATTGATCAGTGTAATTTCAGCGCTTTCAATGGCCACGTCGGTGCCTGTTCCCATAGCAATGCCGATATCAGCCTGTGCCAGGGCAGGGGCGTCATTGATGCCGTCGCCGGCCATCGCCACTTTTTGGCCGCCGGATTGCAGCTTTTTGATCTCACTCAGCTTGTCCCCGGGTGACATCTGCGCTTTTATGCTATCCAAATGCAATGCTTCTCCTACTGCTTTTGCGGTCTTCTCATTATCGCCACTCATCATGATTACTTCCAGCCCCTGTTTTTGCAGGTTTTGGATCGCTGCCGGGCTGCTTTTCTTTATAGGATCCGCGTAGATCGCCAGGCCGATGACCGAAGTTTCTTCCGATAGAAAAGAGACCGTTTTGCCCGCCGATTGTTCCCGGGCGGCCTGCTCGTTTAGCGTTTCCGGAATAGGGGCATTCATGGCCTCCATTAGTTTTTCGTTACCCAGCGCCAGCGTCCTGCCGTTGCTTTTTCCCGTTACGCCCTTACCTGTTATGGCTTCAAAATCCGACACCGGGTCAGCCTGGATATCCTGTTCGTCGGCATACTGCAATGTGGCTTTCGCCAGCGGGTGTTCACTGTACTGATTCAATGCTACAATTTTTCTCAGTACTTCTTCTTCAGGAAAATCCCCGGCACTCATGATACGTTCAACGGCCGGTTTCCCTTCTGTGACCGTCCCTGTTTTATCAATAACCAGAACATCGATTTCATTCATCTTTTGCAGTGCCTCTGCATTTTTGATCAGCACGCCGCTTTTTGCTCCTTTGCCCACGCCCACCATCACCGACATGGGAGTCGCGAGTCCCAGCGCACAGGGACAGGCGATGATGAGTACGGCAATGGCATTGATAAAAGCATACACCAGGGCGGGAGCCGGGCCCACGAGCATCCAGATGATGAAGGTGATGACCGCAATGCCCACCACTGCCGGTACGAAGTAGGAAGAGATCTTATCGGCCAGATTCTGGATAGGCGCTTTGCTCCGGCTTGCCGAGTTGACCATCTCAATGATCTGCGAAAGTAACGTTTCACTGCCTACACTTTCAGCTTTCATCACAAAAGTCCTGTTTCCATTGACTGTGCCGGCGTGTACACGGTCTCCCGTATCTTTTTCGACCGGGACCGGCTCCCCGGAAATCATAGACTCATCAACATAGGAGTTTCCTTCTGTGACGGCGCCGTCCACCGGGACTTTCTCGCCGGGCTTCACGCGCAGCAGATCTCCCTTTTCAATGGCGTCAACCGGCACCATTTGTTCTTTACCGTCAATAATCTTCGTCGCCTGACGAGGCGCCAGGTTCAGCAATTCCTTTATAGCGGAGCTGGTTTTTCCGTGGGCGCGGGCTTCCAGCACCTGGCCCAGCAGCACCAGTGTCAGGATAACCGTGGCGGCTTCAAAATAAACGTGAACCGTGCCGAGGTCGGTTTTGAATTCCTGTGGAAACACACCGGGAAACAACATGGCGAGAACGCTGAACAGCCAGGCAGCACCTGCACCGATCCCGATAAGTGTAAACATATTCAGGTTCCATGTCCGGATGGATTTCCAGGCACGTTCGAAAAACATCCAGGTTGCGTAGAATACCACGGGCAGCGATAATACAAGTTGCACCCAGTTCCAGGCCTGAAACCCCATCACATCATATAACGGATTATCGGGGATCATATCCGACATTGCGATGATAAAAATGGGCAGGGTAAAACCGACAGCCACTTTAAATTTCCGGAGCAGCTTCTTATACAACTTGTTTTCTTCCTCTTCTGCTCCGTGTCCCGCTGTTGCCGGCACCAAATCCATCCCACAGATCGGGCAGCTTCCCGGCTTGTCACGGAGGATCTCCGGATGCATAGGACAGGTGTATCGGGTTTTCATCTTTGTAGCAGAAAGCTGTTTTACCAGATCCATCCCGCAAACCGGACAGCTTCCCGGCCGGTCGTAGGTTTTATCGCCCTCACAGTGCATAGGGCAATAATATTCCCCTGTTTGAATATCGGATTCTGATGAATGAGAATGCATTCCGTGATATTTAAATTCGCCGGTATTTTGTGTTTCGGTGCCATTTCCCGAAGGCTGTTCGGAATGACTTTTTTTTTCAGGAAGTGAAATCTGGTAATGAGAATTCCGCAATGCCTCCTGCAATTTTTCGAGAGGGATATGATTTCTCATTTCTATTTCCACCACGGCTTTCCGAAGGTCAACTGTGGCTTTTTTGACGCCGGATATTTTGTTCAGAGTCTTCTCAACATGTGAGCGGCAGCCGTCGCAGCTCATTCCGGATATTTTATAGGTATGTTTCATGATATCAGATACTATATAACCTCTGGGGATTGCCCCGGTTATGGCGTAAATGCCCTACATTGGATTTCCCCTATTTTTTTCTCGCAGAGTTTCGCAGATAAATGCGCAGAGGGACGCAGAGTGAATTATGGGAATGATAAAAAGGAGTTTCTTTCAAAGTTTTTGATATATCTTAATCCTCTGCGACCTCAGCGGATACTCTGCGAGAACCAATGGAGGACAATCGTATTTATAAGCTGAAAACCTTTCATTAGGCTATTTCTTTGAGGTTCGGTTTTGAAAAACTGCGGGTGCTTAATGTGCATTCATCCCAGGGTAAATCCTCAGGTATGCCTGCACTCCAATAGGGGTTTCCCCATAGACAGGTACAATTTCATTGGGGGTGAAATACAATCTTCCCTGCAATCCTAACGAAAGGTTGGTATCCCACCCGTGGTAGACGATTTGCTGAAATCCAAATGAAAGAGCCTGTACCGGATACAGCTCATCAGCCGGGTACGTGGCCGGGGGCAGCAACAAGGCGCCCGCCGTCTTTTGTACAAATTCATACCTGCCATAAATGGTGGATTTATGTAAGGTCAGAGCCCCTTCCAGCAAGAAAGAATTGCTGTTGGGATGATGATCCTCCCTCGGATTGTTAAAGCCCCAGACAGCGGCGGCATTCAGATAGTTGCTTTCTCCCCACGATCTGGCATAGATAGCGGAGGCCGTTGTGCGGCTCAGGTCCTCACGTGGACCGGTGCCGTGTACATCGTTCAGCCGGCCGCGGGACACCTGTAACGCCCAGTTACGCGATGGGTTGAACGATAAGCGAACCGACTGAGAGTTGAACCGGGGCTTGTCAAAATCGTAACGGTCTTCATTAGGCTCGGTACCCGTAAAAACGGAGGTTTCCAGCTTCCAGTTTTTGTACTGGAGTCCTGCCGTGGCCACTCCGAACGTGATGTGTGTGGCATCCTGCCAATGATGGCTTAAAGGAGTATTCGGAATATAAACTCCCGACGGACGGTGCATGAAAGTAACCGGACCCAGTGCCGGCTCGCCCGGATAACCGACATAAATATATCCCGCCAGGTTGTTTGAAAAGGCCTGTTTGTAGGAAACAGACAGCTCTGAGAACAGATCGTGCGGATGTTGATGATCTACCAGCGGCTTGCCGTGCCAGGTCTCTCCAGTTTGAAACAAAAGGGGATAGCCTGCTCCTCCAACGGTGAGAGGTTCCAGGGAAATCATCGCGGTGAAGTTCAACAGTCCCCTGTCTCCGATGCGGGTTTGCGCCATTCCCATAAACCAGTTGACCGAGCCGAACCGCTCATCCCCGCGTGTACCGGCACCTTCGGCATCCTGATTGGTATAGCGCGCAAAAATGTTCCCATGAAGCATGTACATCCAGTTTTTGGAATGCCACATATGGGCATGATGAGGAGCGGCCTCCGGCAGCCATGCCGTTCCGGATCCCCGCAATTGGAGAGTGGGCTGCTTTTGCTCCATCATCGGCATGGAATGGGACATCTGCATATGATGCCCCTGTGCCGCAAGCCGAAGCGGAATGACGAATAATAACAACAGTAGGGAGAGCTTCATGGCGTTTCCGTTTTTAAACAAAGATAACCCGGAAACCCGCTGCCGGCCTTATAATTTGATGGCTAAAAGTTGTGATTTTCCATTGTGATCTGCCCGGTTCACAAACAGGAGAGGATGGAGGTGGATGAGCCAACCGTGGCATCGGACCGTCCTGTCACAGTTCATCCAGCGATTTTCGGTCGTTTGCCACGTTCTTTTTGTACATGGAAGGGGTGAGGCCCGTGGCTTTTTTGAAATGATTGGAGAGATAAGAGGCGTCCGCGTAACCCAGATCGTAAGCAATCTCCGCGATGCTCATTTCGTCATATTCCAGAAGCTCCTTGGCACGCATGATTCGCACGTCGCCATAATAATCCCGGATACTTTTTCCCTCGGTTTTAGAAAAAACAGCACTTAACACGCTGTAGTCCTGATGCAGCTTTTCGCTGAGCCATGAAGAGAGCGTTTGATGAGCCATGACTTCCGGATGATAGATTTCCTCAATGATCAGAGATTTGATTTTGTTGGATATACTCTGGTGCTTTCCTGTAATGAGATCGAAGCCCAGCTTCTTCAGTTCCTGCTGCAACTCTTTTTTTTTTTCATCCCCCGGCTTCTTCCGCAGCGACGCCTCACCCAGTTTTACATCATCAAAAGGGATGTCCAGCCGGACCAGGATGTCCTCCACGCTTCGTATGCAACGTGGACAAACCATATTTTTGATATGAAGCCGGTGTCCCATAAAATATCTGTGCTGATTATACGAATCACACTACCATTGCGGGATGTGATCATGAGATAAGTCACAGGATAGGAAACGTACACTTGCACGGGGAATTATATGCGGGTTGAAGTTTGGCCCGCCCTGAATAAGGAATTTAGCTAATCGAGCCTCATCTTCTGTATTCTGGCACCTTATTCATATTCTTCAGTCACCATTTTAGTCAAAACATCTATGCTGGGAAGTTAGCAAATAGTTAGAGCGGTTGGCAGGTTGGCGATGGAGCATATCTTAGCACAGAAGTTCAATTGATGCGCTTACCCGCTCTCTTGCCAGATCGGCTGTTAGCGGTTCGCCGCTTATCTGTTTGTAAATAACGTAGCATACCCCTTTAAAAAACTGATTAGGGTTAAGGTCATGATTGCTATTCTTATCAAATTTCTCCTTCCCCACTGCTTTGCCAATGTCTTCAATTCGGAAACATTTGTTTTAGTTATTTCATCTATAAATAGCTTTGTATGCTTTGGGACGAAATAGAAATTTGTAAAACTTGCCGTAAAAAGCAGTCCCAACATAGTAAGAATCGTCCACGTATTAGCCTCTGTCGGTTCATTCCAAAGCAAAAAGATAGCTATGAGCAAAGAAACCACTGATGTTGTCATAAATATTTTATAAAAATTACCGAAATCTGAATGCTTGAAAAAGGCCCTGTATGAAATGAGAGAGTTGGGGATATCCCTTTTCCAATTGGCAAATTCAGCAATGTGCTGATAGATTAATCCGCCTAATGAAATTGCAGAAGCAACCAATGATATTACAAAAAGTGAAAGCCCCGCTTTGAAAAGAATTTCCATTGTTGTTAGCCTTTCGTTATATCGTTTATTATTGCCAGTATGGCTGGTCGATACCTGCAATAACAGCCAACAACCCGGGCCTGTGTAGTGGCGACATTTCAGCACTGCTATTGATACGAAGCACTTTACCCGCT
>CAZNHE010000122.1:0-8106 GCA_964572735.1 uncultured Chitinophagales bacterium
CCGGTGCTTGATTCAACTGCGCATCAAACACCCCTATGATCCCCTCAAGGGGATGTATTTGTCTGTTTGGCAATACACCTGTAAAAAAACAACCGGTTGAATGTTAAGAAGTAAGGTAATTCCCAACTTCAAGTACTTTAGGCATTTCAAAAACTCCAGGTACTTCTCCTGAAACCCGGCCACGATTGAATTACATAACTACACTGCTTATATTTGAGGCTTTTTAGAACCCCGAAATATCAGGCCATTGTCATGCCGAAAGTAAAATCGAACAGCGGCGCTAAAAAGCGTTTTAAAGTTACCGGAACGGGTAAAATTAAACGGAAGAAAGCCTACCGCAGTCACATTCTGACCAAAAAATCACCGAAGCGGAAACGGAACCTGCGTAAATCCACGCTGGTAGACGGCTCTGATGTCGGCCGGATTCGCAGGCTGATACCTTATAGCAATTAATTTCACACAAAACATCCATCCATTAACAGGAGCAACAAATGCCACGTTCAAGAAACAGAGTGGCTTCCCGTCGCCGTCGCAAGGCTGTGTTACGCCAGGCGAAAGGTTACTGGGGTGCGCGCAGCAAAGTTTATACGGTTGCAAAAAATGCCGTTGAAAAGGCGCTGCTTTACCAATACCGCGATCGCAAAGTACGTAAACGGCAGTTCCGCAAGCTTTGGATCGCCCGGATTAATGCCGCCGCCCGCCTTAATGATACCACCTATTCAAAACTGATGGGCGCAATGGCTAAAAAGAATATGGAGATTAACCGCAAGGTCCTGGCCGATCTCGCCGTGCGGGATCCTCAAACGTTCAGCGCCATTGTCAGCGAAGCTTTACATTGAAAACAGCCGAACGATCCTCAGGCAGACTCCTTCCCCGGACGGGTCTGCCTTTTTTGTCTATAGCCGTTCCCTGCTATGAGTAATACCGATCTCAAAACCCTGTGGAAGGAAATTGAAAACACTCCGGTATCTACTTCAGAAGAACTGGAGGGATTTCGACTTAAGTATTTATCACGCAATGGGGTAATTCCCGATTTGCTTTCCAAGATCGGAGAAGCCCCACCCGATCAGAGAGCTACACTGGGTAAGGATCTGAACCAGTTAAAAAAATTCACCCAGGCCAAATTCAGAGAAACTCAGGAAGCCTTAAATCGCTCCGGAGAGCAGGAGCACAAGGCTACGGATGATATTACGCTTCAGGTCGAGCCACAGCAGGCCGGGTCGTTCCACCCGATTACCCAGGTACTGGAAGAGATTAAATCGGTGTTTCTGCGCCTGGGTTTTACCGTGGCAACCGGTCCGGAGCTGGAAGATGATTTTCATAATTTTACGGCACTTAACTTTCCTCCTGAACACCCGGCGCGCGATATGCAGGACACTTTTTTCATTCGGAAGGATGAAAATGATCCTTCCGGAGATTTAGTATTGCGCACTCACACTTCCCCGGTACAAATCCGCCTGATGCAACAACAGTCTCCGCCGATCCGGGCCATTATGCCGGGTCGCGTCTATCGGAATGAAGCGATTACAGCCAAATCATATTGTCTGTTTCACCAGGTTGAAGCGCTTTACGTGGATACTCATGTCAGCTTCGCCGAACTCAAAGAGACCCTGATCATACTGGCGCAGATGCTCTATGGCAAGGATGTACGCTATCGTCTGCGCCCCTCCTTCTTCCCCTTCACCGAACCCAGCCTCGAAATGGACGTCTGGTGGGGTAACGACCAAACCGGGAAGTGGCTTGAAGTTTTAGGAGCAGGCATGGTTGACCCCAATGTGTTTCAATCGGTTAACATTGATCCTGAAAAATACAGCGGCTATGCTCTCGGTCTGGGTATCGAACGAATGGCCATTCTTCGTTACGGCATCAACGACATCCGCATCTTCTACGACAACGACCTGCGTTTTCTGAACCAATTTCTGTAAGTGACGTCGAATCTGATCCATGAAAGTTTCCCTGAACTGGCTTAAAAACTATGTTGAAACCAACCTGACGGCTGAGCAGATTGCAACCAGGTTGACGCTTGCGGGACTCGAGGTCGAGGAAACCGAACATATCGGAAGCCGGCTTCCGGGGGTCGTCGCCGGCAAGGTACTGACCTGCGAAAAACATCCTAATGCCGACCGGCTGAAGGTATGTCAGGTCGATATCGGGGATGACGAACCCGTATCTATTGTTTGCGGTGCTCCCAATGTGGACGCCGGGCAGACGGTCGCAGTGGCACAGGCAGGTGCCACGTTGCCGGTAAAAGACAAGGAAGGAAATTTCCTGACATTGCGGAAGACCAGAATCCGCGGTATTGATTCATTTGGGATGATTTGCGCGGAAGACGAATTGGGGCTGGGTGATGACCACTCGGGCATCCTGGTCCTGAAGGATGACGTAAAACCAGGCACTCCCCTTTCTGAGGTGATTGATGTTTATGAGGATGATATCCTCGAGGTAGCTCTTACCCCCAATCGGCCGGACGCCACAAGCCATTTGGGAATAGTACGCGACCTGGCGGCTGTTGAAAAAGTGCCGCTGAAAAAACCGGAGGTCAGAATTCCCGAAGCAGGAACGGAAGTCCCCGGTTTGCTTGATGTGCAGATCCGCAACCCGGAAAAATGCCATCGCTATATTGCCAAAATCATCAGAAATGTACGCGTCGCTCCCTCCCCTGCCTGGCTTAAGAACCGGCTGAAGGCAGTCGGACTGCGCCCGGTCAATAATGTGGTCGACGCCACGAATTTTGTGCTTTACGAGTTCGGCCAACCGTTGCATGCATTCGACTACGACCGGATCTCCGGCCGCAGGATTGTGGTGCAGTCGTTCACCAAAAGTACCCCGTTCGTCACGCTTGATGGTACGAAACGCGAGGTCCCTCCCGACGGGCTTTTTATATGTGACGGAGAAAAGCCTGTGGCACTGGCGGGCATCATGGGCGGACATAATTCCGAGATCCACGCCGGCACCTCAACGGTTTTGCTGGAGAGCGCGTGGTTTGAGCCGGTGAACATCCGAAAAACAGCCAGGTCCCTGGGGCTACAGACCGATGCCTCGTATCGTTTTGAGCGGGGAGTGGATCCAAATATCACACTGGTCGCCGCCGAACGCTGCGCAGCCATCATCGCGGAAACAACCGGCGGCATGATCGTTCCGGGGTATATCGACAACCATCCGGTTAGTACCGGCCCCCTGGAGTTGTCCCTTCGTATATCGTACCTGAACAAGGTACTTGGTACGGATTTTTCGGAGGATCTGGCGATGGATATTCTAAACCGCCTCGATATCAAAACGGCCAGGAAGGACGAAGGAATCCTGCAGTGCATCGTCCCGACCTTTCGCCCCGATATTGAACGGGAGATTGATCTGGTGGAAGAAGTCGCCCGGATATACGACTACAACCGTATTCCCGCACCGGAATTTGTACGCTACATTCGTCCCGCTCCCCTTCCTCTTACAGAAACCCTCACCAGGCAGATCCGTGAAGCGGCCCGTTCCCTCGGGTTCCAGGAAATTTATTCCAACTCCCTCCTGCCCGAAAAAGCAGCGAATTTTTCAGATCATCCGGGAAACATCATCCCAACGCTAAACCCGATATCGCGCGATCAGGCGTTGCTCCGGCCCGACCTCCTTTATGGTTTTCTGCGATCGGTTGCCTGGAACTTCAACCGGTCTTCGGCAGGAGTACGCTTTTTCGAAACAGGAGATATCTTCCGGAAGACCGGGAAGGACAACGGAGCAGAGGGCATTCTGGAAGAGACTCACCTTTTGTTGGGTGTAGCGGGCTTTAAACGGACGGAACATTGGAGAACCTCCCCCGGACTTTTCTCCTTTTTTGATCTGAAAGAATCGGTGGAAGGATTTTTTAATATCCTGGGGTTAACCGGTTATGTTATTGAGCAAAAGGACGACATAGACCGCATTTCATATCTTTTGGAGGATGATCGGGTCGGAATCTTACAAAAGATACCGGATGAATATTGCCGGCATTTTGAAATCGAACACCCCGCGTTTGCCGCAGAATTTTCCCTGACCCGCATCATTCGTTTTCTCGGGGACCGACCTGGAAAAGCATTCAGGGAAATCCCGAAGTTTCCGGCGATCGATTATGACCTGGCGTTCGTGGTAGATAAACATGTTGCGGCCGGCGACCTGGAACATACAATTCGTGAAGCCGCGGGAGACCGGCTGACGGGCCTGCATGTCTTCGATGTCTATGAGGGAGAATCGATTGGAAGGGGTAAAAAGAGCATTGCATACCGGCTCTCATTTTTAGATAAGACCAAGACCTTGACTATCAGTGATGTAGAGCCTATAATCCAGAAAATCACTAAACTTTCGGAACAGCGTTTCTCAGCGAAGCTGCGTTCTTAACCTTCATGTCGAACAGGAATCATGGAAGCTCTGGAAACCCGAAACCCCAAGGAGGAGTTTGATTCTCTGGTAGCTCAGCTAAACCGGGAATTCAGGAAATTGCGTCAGCGCTGCCTCACGCTGAAACAGGAGAATGAACAGCTTAGGCGCGAACTGGAACAGGCCGGACAAAAGGATACGGGGGCCTTCGACCACCTGCCTGAAACCGGACAGTATGTTCTGCGCCAGCAAATCAGGGGGTTGATCAATAAAATAGACCATCATCTGGCAAACCAGGCATGAAGTCGATAAAAGTAACCGTTCTGGGCCGGCAATATCCGCTGAAAGTCGATGACGACGACGTGGATAACATGCATACCATCGCTCATTATGTAGATGAGCGCCTCCGTAGTTTCAAGAGTCAGCTGGCAAACCAGCCTGATGGAACGGTCATGGTGCTGGCGTGCCTGAGTCTTGCTGAAGAAGTATTCCTTGAACGCAGAAAAAAGGCCCCCGGCCAAAACACACAAGAGGCATACTTAGATGCTTCTGATAAATTGGCAGGATTACTGGCTGATATTAAACAACAGAATTCCGATATTTAAGATATCGCTATTGAGGCAATGTACGGTAATGTCAATAACGATACTTATACACCAGGGAGTCCGGCTTTGTGCGGCAATAACAGGCCTCACGTTCCTTCAACGGAAATAGTGGAAGTTAGACCCGCATAGGAGGACACCCACCGTTACTGCAAAGTTTATTGCACATCCCATTGCCTCTTTAGCGATTTTTTTATATTCGGAGCAACCGTGGGGACACTAATGTGTCTTTTTGAGTATTCTGACCTCCGGAACGACCTGTTATAATGAGTGACTATATCAATGTTTTGTTTGTAGCCGATGTGGTTGGTGAACCGGGCATCGCCCTTCTTGATACCATCCTGCCCTCCCTGCTCAGCCGTCATGAGGTGCATTTCGCTATTGCCAATGGTGAGAATTCTCATGAAGGAAAAGGACTTAATGAGGATATTGTAAAGCATTTTTATGAGCTGGGCATCCATGTAATTACAGGAGGCAACCACAGCTTTGACAAGTGGAAGATCTATCCGTATATGAAAAGCGACCCCCGGCTGCTCCGTCCGATGAATTATCCGAAGGGAGCGCACGGGTTCGGCTACGGCATTTATGACATTCCCCGAACATCCCACAAGATTGGCGTATTGAACCTGCAGGGACGTACATTCATGCAGGCTATTGACGATCCTTTCCGCACTGCCGACGTTTTCGTGGAGAGGATCCGGCAGGAAACGCCCCTCATCTTCGTCGATTTTCACGCTGAAGCCACGGCTGAAAAGTGGGCTATGGGCTGGTATCTCGATGGCCGGGTATCTGCGATGATCGGCACTCATACCCACGTCCCAACCAACGATGCACGCATCTTCCCGCAGGGAATGGGCTATCTTACCGACGCGGGGATGACCGGCTCTTTCAATTCGGTACTCGGAATGGATAAAGATACGGCCATCAAACGATTTCTCCTGGCTACACCACACCGTTACAAGAATGCTGCCGGGGAAAACCGGTTGTGTGCCGTGCTAATGAGGCTGAACCCGGAAACGGGCCATTGCGTTCATATCGAACCCGTTATTTTCCCTGATTTCGAGAACGACAGGCCGGAAGATGATAAAGCGGAAGAAGCATGAGTGACGCCCCCCTGCTGCGCGGAAGCAACATCGTCAAAGATTATCCCGCCCGGCGCGGCAATGAGGCCGTAAGGGTATTGAATGGCATCAATATCGACATACCCCACCGCTCAATCGTATGCATCTCCGGGGCCAGCGGCAGCGGGAAAAGTACGCTCCTGCACATACTCAGCGGACTCGACCGGCCGACAGAGGGGCATGTGTTTTATGAAAGCCGTGACCTGAATACGCTCAGGGAAGACGACCTGGCCCGCTTCCGCAATCAAAGCCTGGGTTTTGTATTTCAGTTTCATCATCTTCTCCCGGAGTTTACCGCGCTGGAAAACGTATACATCCCTGCCCTGCTGAGCCAGAGCAACAAAGAGATTCTGAAGGAACGGGCACACGAGCTGCTGCGCCGGTTCAACATGGACCACCGGGCAGGCCATCGCCCCCCGGAACTCTCGGGTGGTGAACAGCAGCGCGTAGCCCTCGCCCGTGCACTGATAAACCATCCCCGCCTGATCATGGCAGATGAACCCACCGGAAATCTGGATGAAGCCAATACCCGGAGCATGCTCGACCTGCTCTTCGGCCTCCGGGATGAAGAGCAAATCTCCATCGTCATGGCCACACACGACCGGGACCTGATGCAACATGCCGAACAAGTCTACCGGCTGTCCGGTGGGAAACTCGCCGAAGTGGCATGAATGACGCGTACGACTCGAAGCGTCACATCTTTTGTCCCTTCGAGGGGACCCACAGGGATGTTGATAAGCACATACGACAGGCATCGCGCAGACCTGATATAGATTTTTATTCCCCTGTCTTAATATTGTGGCGTGCTTAATTTGACAATCAATACATTTGCAGCATCTACGAAAATTTAAAAGCATCCCCTAAACACGATTTCAGGTTGACCGGATATGAAAAGGGTGGTAACTTTGCTGACTTTATGCTGAACGTTAAATTCATTATTTATGCCTAAGAAACATCTTTCGAAAGACGAAATTGCAAAGGATACGCTCGTAACCTGGTATGCGCGTTTCGTTAACTTTATAAGCCGTTACACCAAAGTGGCTATTGTAATCGGTATTGCCATACTGGTAGTAATCGGAATAGGCATTGGATATTATTTCTATCAGCAGCATCAGGAGACGAAGGCTGAGAAAATTATGACGCGCGCAGAAAATTATCTGCGTAATTCTGATTATAAGAAGGCTCTCAACGGGGATTTGCAGAATTACACCATCGGCTTCGCCCAGATTGCCGATAATTACGGCGGCACCAGGGCGGGCAACCTTGCCTGTTATTATGCCGCCGTCTGCGAGTTCAACCTGAATAATTATCAAAAGGCGCTCACATATATACAAAAATATGAAGTGCCGGAAGGAATTCTGGGGGTAGGTCCCATTTCATTACATGCCGTGATCCTCAGTAACCTGGGGAAATACCAGGCGGCAGGCAACTTATATATGAAAGCCGCCCACTGGGAAAAAAACACATCCACCACTCCCTATAACCTGCTTGCCGCAGCCAATGCTTATCTCAAAGCCGGAAATCAATCGCTGGCGCAACAGGCTGTTAACGAAGTTTTAAACGATTATGGAAATACCACCTATCAGACAGAGGCCCTGAAACTGGCCGGATATTTGAAATAGGTTTGTAGTTCGTTTGAACCTCCAAGGTTTTTAGAAAATAAAAGCATTCCAAAAGTTTAAAACTTTTGGAATGCTTCATCGCCCGCCCTCCATAGAAATTCGCCGGAGAAGCTCTCCGGCCTACTTCATCAATAACATCTTCTTCACCAGCACCTTATTTCCAGCTTGCAGACGGTAGAAATACACCCCGCTGGCTAATTGCGAGGCATCGAAAGTGACCTGGTGGGCCCCTTTCTGCTGGGTTCCGTTGGCCAGAGTGGCCACCCGGCGGCCCAGGATATTCCAGACCGTGAGCTTGACCGGACCGGTTCGGGCCAATTGGTACCGGATCGTGGTGGTTGGGTTGAACGGGTTGGGCCAGGCGGCTTGCAGGGCGGTTACGACCGGTTTGGTGGTTGCCTCTGTTTCCATGGGTAGAGACGC
>CAZNHE010000123.1:0-3550 GCA_964572735.1 uncultured Chitinophagales bacterium
CCCAGCGCTGCTCCTCGTTGCTCTCCATAGACTTTTACCCCGCTTCGCCAGCCGGACACTGCTGTGAAATGTCCGCTGCCATCCCCCTGAAGCCACAGCCCCCGGCCGCCATCCAGGCGCGTATCACCCGGGGGCAGATCAAAAAAGTTCTGACTAAGAAAGATATCCTCGTTCCCGTCATTGTTGTAATCGCCTACGCTTGCATCAAAGCCAGCGGTCAGTTGCACTGCATCCGGCAGCGGGCGGGGCACAAATTTACGACCTTCCTGGTTGATAAAGATCGTGCTTCGCAAGGTGTTAATCTGTTTATAGGGAATAAGCTGTATTACCGGACCAAGAATTTTGCGTAACGAGGACTGGGCATAATCCTGATAGGAACGTATGTTTGCAACCATCGGATAAAAACCCGAATAAAAGTTTAACCGGCGTACAGGAACATATGCCTGCATTGCGGCATCATAATTGGCCTGAATAATATCAAGAGAGTTATCGGAATCCAGGTTGCCATAATACATGCGCATGGGATGACCTGCTACGAGATGATATCGGCTGTTGGTTCCCCAGTTGGCGGCCACAATGTCGGGCCGCCCGTCATCATTAAAATCGCCGGTAGCTATCCCGTTCCACCAGCCCTTGTATTTGACCAATCCCACCTGTTTGGTTACATCCCGGAAACGACCGTGATCATTTTTAAACAGTTTCAGGCTTCCCCAGGCAGTGCTGATTAGCAGATCCGGCCAGCCGTCGCCGTTATAATCCATAAAGACTGCGCCTGTGACCATTCCAACATTCTGCAGCAGCTTATTATTGGCTTTATCTGGCACGAAGCGCCCATCTTCATTTTTATATAAGGCTGAGCTGGCGGGTTTGGGATAATTTCCGGGAATGACCCGCCCGCCCACAAACAGATCAACGGTACCATCTCCGTCATAATCTACCGCGGCCAGAGGACCTGTGCTCGAGCTTGTTCCCGGAAGCCGCTGGGTTTTTACTACCCGCCCGTTGCGGATCAGATAGTAGCAGGACGACGGCCCGTCCGGCGTGGATTGTTCGTAATCTGTTCGCCCCACCACAATGTTCATACCCTCGGACGTCCGCCACCCTACTACCATTGATTGATCCCCCTTTCCGGGGCCGTTAATACCAGGAACCTTTTCTTTACGAAACCGTCCCTGACCCTCATTTCTGAAGATCGTTAACTGCCCGTCTTTCCCGGAAGTCTGGACCAGATCCACACGCCCGTCATCGTTGTAATCAAGCCATGCCACACCCGGTCCAAGTTGACTCAGCTTCAAAGGTATGAATGGCTGCCGTTTATAATCTTTGTAATCATCCTCATAGTCTGTAAAATCAATACGACCGGATACATCTTTAAATATAGGCATTGGAGGAACCGGTCTGCTCACTGTATCCGCACGGACGGCTATACTATCCTGACAGATTTCATAAATCCGATTGGCCTGAACGCTGTCAACGGTACTTTTTTTACCATCCGGCCAGATGATCTGTAATACCAGATCCGGATTATCGCTGCCCGCTGCGAACATCAATTGTGGCGCCGAACCGGACAGATAAATTCCACCTGAAACGACCTGTCTAACCTGCAAGAGCTTGCCCCCTCTCAGGGTCACCTGCGCCCCAATGGCCTGGGTATTGGGGGGAGAGCCAATAAGATGAACGGCGATGCGGGGGGCTTCGCTCGTGTTCTTGTAGACCCCGGCCGGCTGATTCATCCGGTTGGTAACCAAATCCAGGGCTCCATCTCCGTTCAGATCAACAACAGCCATCCCCTGAGAGACATCCTTCTGATTAAACCCCCACGATTTACTTACGTCTCTGAATTTCAGGTTTCCCTCGTTTTTGTACGCCTTATTCACGAGTTTCAGAGGCGGATAAAGAAATATACTCTTCAGATATCGCTGAAGATCATTGGGATCTTTTTGATTATGGTGTTCTATGCGAACATTGGCATCCAGATCCAGCACATCATACAAATTTCCGGTGTTAATCAGCAAATCCGGCCGGCCGTCCAAATTCACGTCCATAAATGTCGCAGCCCATGACCAGCCGCTGGCAGCCACACCACTGTAGTCCGCTATCTCGGAAAAAGTATGGTCACCCCGGTTCAAGAAAAGTGTATTTTGGGAATACTGAGGCTGGTTTTTGATCTCTCCCGCACGAGCCGGAAATGGATCTTTATTATCTGCCTGATGAAGCCGGTGACTGTGATGCGGACTTAGCATATCTGTAACAAACAGATCGAAATAGCCATCATTATTAATATCGCCGACGGCCACACTCATCGATGAAAGACTTGTATGACGAAAATGAAGCGGGTTAATTTCCTTAAACACACCATTTCCCTGATTGATCCAAAACTGATCGGGCGTCCAGAAATCATTACATACATACAAATCCGGGCGCCCGTCGCCATTAATATCTTCGAAACGCGCAGTGAGTCCCCAATTCTTACCTACGCCGATCGGTTTGCCTTTTGCACTTAAAAAACGAGACTTCATGTTTTTGATCTTTTGGAATCCTTTCCAGCTGTTCCCGATTCCACCCTTATTCAAGTATAGCTCGTCTTTCGTCCCAACCTCTCTAAGCGTCGGCCCCTTCACACTGATGATATTGGTATAATATTTACGAAACTCTTTTTTTATTTTGTAATGATCTCCCTGCCTCACTGCAACTTTCTTTCCGGCACGTTGTACAGGCGTATACAGATCTCTTACTGTTCGATTATTATAATGAGCCACATATAAATCCAGATCGCCATCCCCATCAACATCAGCCAGACTCATTGTCGTCCCTCCTACCGTCGTCGAATCCAGCCCGCTGCGATTATCGCGTGTGAAATGGCCATTACCGTTGTTCAGAAACAGAATAGTTCCCCGGTTGTATGTAGTCACCAACAGATCCGGATCCCCGTCTCCATCCACATCAGCCAGGACCGTCCCGGCGCATTTGTAGCCAGGTAACGCTACGCCTGCCGATGAGGTAATATCTTTAAAATGAAAATTACCTTCATTCTCATATAACTTATTGGGACCATCCAACCGTGTAAAATAAATGTCCGCCAGGCTGTCGCCATTGACGTCTCCCGCAGCAACGCCCGATCCATTTAACAGGATACGATTTTGTGCGATATTTTCTTTGGACAGATGATTCTCAAAGTAGATTCCGGTTTTGCTCGCTGATAACTGATTAAACCCGGTTTTCCCATGCCCGGGTAACTCCAGCTTCGCCCAATGATAACCATTCTCCTGATGCCAGGTTCGCCGGGTTATATGAGGTTTAGAGGAGCATTGGACAAGCAGCAGGAGCAAAAAAAATAAGCCGAAAAGCTTTTCAATCTTCATTCATGAATTAATCTGGTCTAAACGGACATTACCCGTTTGGTAGACTTGGTTAAACTAAAATCAATCACTACCTAAAACGAACAATCCCTATAAATAAAAAGTAATACCCTCGGAGCAATTGAACAAACAGATTCACCAACTTATGGAAGGCCAACAGGAAGCTGATATTATCCACCGGGGAGGATAAC
>CAZNHE010000123.1:3650-8049 GCA_964572735.1 uncultured Chitinophagales bacterium
GGATAACCATTGATGAGGATGACAGAAATGAAAAATGGTTCAACGGCGACGGGAAGGTGTTCAAAAATGATCAATAAACAATGCTCAACATGCAATGTTCAAGGATGGACGGTGGCTGAGCATTGAGTGTTGCTAATTGAACATTCCGAATTCTACAACGGGTTGTATAATCGGAAGACAAAGATGTCAACAGGAGGCTGATTGAAATACTCCCTGTCTGTGAATGAACAAAGAAAATAGAATACCCCCCGCCACTTAGGGACAGGAACCAAATACCTTTCACATTTTGCATGTGGGGGGAGACAGCCTTGCAATATGAAACATTATGAAGGCGATTCACGCCGCGCCTGCGGCGAATCTAAAAGCCGCTTTCTTCACGATTTTCATGCCGCAGACTATCCAAATAAACCTGCGTTTGGTTTTGAATGAATAGTGCTTTTTCGGAATGCACTTTGGGTGTTATACTCAAAATTTTGACTGCTATTTTTTCCGCTTTTTCCTTTTTGCGCCATTTTCCATATAACTGCATCAACAAATAGCGTGGAGCCAATCGTGACGGGATTAAATATTTAGCCTGTAAATAACTTTGTTCTGCTTTTTTATAATGGTTGAGTTTCATTTGCACGTATCCTGTCCGCAGCAGCAGATCCTGGTTGTACATATTTTCCCGCGCCTTCTGGAGCATCACCAGGCTTTTGGAATACCGGCCAACCATCGAAAGCTCATAGCCGTAGTTATACAAAAACGCAGGATAGGCCTTCAATTTAGGATACAGCCGTGTATATATTTCCAATCCTTTTTCAGAATCTTCAGTTACAGTATGGAAGGCTTTTTCCCACGTTAATGAAGCTTGCAGGATAACTGAATTATGGTATATCAATACCAAAGCTGCAAGCATAACAGCGCCGGCAACTGCCTTGAGTTTTAATTTCCCGACCCTGAAAAGAACATGGTCACCGTAATGCGCCAAAACGGCAAGGTTAAAGATAAAAAGAACCAGCACAAAAGGCTGGGAAATCGGATACGAAAACAACCCGGCGGTGATGATACCCGCCGTTGAAAGCCAGGCCGCTTTTACAAGGGGCGGCGCTGATTTAAGCTTGCTAAAATTGAACGACACAAAAAGACTGCCAATAAATAGGATCAACCCGGTAATGCCCAATTCCACGGCGATGCGCAGAAATTCATTATAATAAGCACCCATATCATCCGCTAAACGGCGAAAGATTGAGGCCGGATGATGCTGAAAGTAAGCAGCCTGAAACTGGTTGTAATAAAAACTGTAATTATGCCATCCCACGCCAAACAGCGGCGCATGTTCCCACACATGAAAACTGACCAGATATGTTAACAGGCGGCCGTTTGCCGATTGCGGTTTAAGAAAGTAAAGACCGCCAACCAGCAGCAACAGTCCTGCAGCTACTCCCATAAGATATAAAAGCCCGATCTTTTTTCTGCGCCTGAAAACAATAAAATAGACCGCCGTCATCACAACCAGCGCTACCCAGGAAGTTCGAGACCAGGCTAAAACGATGATAATGAGCGACGACAACAGAGAAACAAAAATTACTATTTTTTGAATGGTGAACCATAAAGTCCATTCTTCAACCTGAATGGTTTCAAACAGTGACAACGCCAGATACGGGCACAGAACAGTAAGAAATAAAGCCAGCGGCGCAGGATTGATAAAAAATGAGGTCATGTCAAAATAGCTATTGCGCGAAGGGTAAACACCCGCATATTGTAAAAAGCCATACACACAAATACTCAAACTTAACAGAGCAAATAGCACGGGGACAATGCCATTCCGCTTTTTTAACAGGCACCGCGCCTGGCTTCTGAAAAACCCGTATAAACCAGAAACAATAAATAGGTTCTGAAGCTTTAGAAAAGAATGATTGCCCTGGGTAAAGCAACTGACGGCGGCATACAAAACGAACAGGCCCCATGCCGCATCAATCGGTTTAACATGCCAGGTTTGACGGCCAAAAACAGCCCGGCCTGCTGTTACTATAAGCAGGCAAAGTATGACAAAGGTGAGATAAAACTGAAAGCCCGCACCCGGCCCGAAGAGCAAATTCCCGCCGGCGGCAAAAATGCCCAGAAAGGGAACAATGAAGAGATATGATATCTGCTGCCGGCGATTTTCCATAATTGACAAATAACAGTAGATTTTTGGGCTCTATGTTGAATACAGTGGGTAATTAATTGATATTTGCCATGGGTAAAGTTAATTCCGGAATTATCCTTCGAAGAAATCCGAATGAATCAATATGCATTTCCTCTTTTCGTCCCCTCGAAGGGACCATAGGGGTGTTGATGCGTGTAAAGCCAGACGCCTTTGGTAAAAAGTGAAGCCTTGCCCTTCCTCAGCACCCACCCAATGTGTGGGCGCCGAACCCACCTGCACCTCCCTCAAGGGAGGGGAAAAAACGGTCGGCCATAACTGTTATTCCATGCTCCTGATTCGGTTTTTGAGAATCATTGGCTTTACCTCGATCCATGAATGGGCCTGACTGTCTCGATCTATCGGGAGTTATCATCTTCAAAGAAATAGCTCTCTTTTCATCAAGCCCACACTAAATAACATAGACCCATAATCTTCTCCCCTATTTTTTCGAAGCCTTTAACTTTTTTACCCTTTTTGCTCCCTCGGGCGGATGGAAAACAAACGTAGTATCTGAAAACGTGGGATGCAGATTAACTGATGTAAAATAAATATCCTGTCGCATTGCAAACTTCATCGTAAAGCCCGAATTTGTCGTGGACTTCTTCACCTCGAATGATCCTCCGAATGATTCGCGGAGAACCACCGGAATATTTGGATCGATCCAGAACGTCACAGGGGAGTTTTCTATATTTATGACGGAAAAGGATGGATTCGCCTTAAACCCTTTTAACAACCCGGCGAAGAATAAGCTATCCTGTGCATAGGTGATATTTATTTTAAGAACTTTGCGCCGGGAGCTATCGGGCATAATGATGGTATCCTGCCCAGGCCCTGTAACTTTTTTGATGCTGTCTGCGAGAGGATTGAAAGCTCTCGCAAAGTTTTTTACATAATTGTAAATGGACATCCCTTTAAACTCATTTTCGATGTGATCCTTCGCTGATTGTGAAAAGGAAGGCTTTTTTTTCGTGTATGCATTCAATCGCGATGAATAATCCCATACAGCTTTTCCGTTGGATATGATCAGTCTTTGACCATCTTTTCTTTTGCTGGCGAAGCGTATTTCTCCCATAGGTTCGCTTGCAAAATAGATGAAGGAATGCCCCGCTTTATGATGCTTCGATACCGGACTGGTTACCTTTATATCAAGGGTTTTACGGGCCTTCACCTCCAGCTTATTATACGAATGATAGCGCTCCTTTACTGATTGTAAGATTTTGTATGGTGTTGGTCGTTTTCGATTTACCGGATCTTGCGATTTGCTGGCGCCGATTATCAGGAGACCAAATATTAGTAGTGACCAATGGATAAGGATTTTCATAAGAATTTAAACGTATTTTTTATGTTCTGATATGACACACAAATACAAATTTTGACATTGGTTTTAACTCTTTACTGCTTCTTTCGCCGTCTCACATCTTGTATCCAGTAATATGATGTAATAATTGCGCCTATTCCATATAAAAAAAATCCTATTGTAGTAATAGGATGATGTTCCTCAAATGGGTGCTTAAAGTTCAATGAAATAATGATACTTCCGGCGGCGTTACAGGTTATTCCTGCGATATTTAAAGCATTTGCCCAGAACGATTTTTCTTCAATTTTTAAATTATGCACAGCACGTACAATAAAATACACCGCTGCTGCTAAAAAAAGAAATCCGCTATTATTCACCGCAAAATGGTTTAGTGGATGTTTAAAAATTAAAGCAAAAAAATTTATCGCAGTACTAAACTAAATAACAGCATTTATAATAAAGCTATTATTTACAGGCTTACAATAATAAGCTTGTGTTTGCATATTATTAGTAGATCTTATTCATGAGAGCACTTAAAAGAAGTATTTCGGAACAACCCCACTTCTACTTAAATACCCTCTATGCTTCACGATTCCGAAAATTAAAAGCGGTATAACTGTATGAGAAAGCTTATAAAAAATGGATAAAAATTGCCTCAAGAGTTAACTATGACCTCTGCTTTTCTTGTATACTTTAAAATTCCATATTGATATTATTATACAACCGATAAAAAACATAATCGCTCCTATTGATCCTGTGGTACTATTTTTATTAAAAGAAGTCAACATAATATATGCAGAAACAATACCACCTATCCCGTAAGAAATCAATCCAATGAAAATTACACTATTTTTCCACAGAGCATTCTCTTTTATGTTCAATCTGCATCCCATAAGAATGCTCGAACCAGTGATACCTACCACAAATATAAG
>CAZNHE010000124.1:0-8027 GCA_964572735.1 uncultured Chitinophagales bacterium
GATGGCGGAGTTACCGAAACATCATCGATATAATACGTGCCGGCATTTTCTCCCAAATCAAACGCAAGGAGATATATTGTTGTATCTGCGGTGAAGGTCCATGTACTCTGTACCCAGGAAGTTCCCGGGGTAAAATCACCCTGATAATGTGCATGGGTATTATTGGGGCCCTGTACCTCGACTCTGGCAGAGTCGTCGGCACTTTCTGCTTTAATCCAGTAGGAAACATTATATGTGGTACCTATCACTGTGGCAAAGGTATCGCTGGCTATCTGCACCTTCCATTCATTGTGCGTCTGATCCGTAGGGTTAACAACTTTTAGGGCTCTGCTTCCCCCATGAACATTTTCAGCCTCCGTCGCGGGTGTAAAGGTCGCCTCGTTGCTATTAAGGATCGTCCATAACGTATCAAAGTTGGCAGCGGTACCATCTTCAAAACCAGGGTTTTTTATCAGGTTTTGCGCGGCTGCGGTGCCTGCGATAAACATCATGCACAGTATAATGAGTCCTGTTCGCGGTATATGTCGTATCATCGGTGATACCTCCTGTTGGTTAGGTGTAGCTGTTCTTATCTTATAATCGATTGATTTTATGAGTACTACTGAGACTGTTGTCTGGCTTTCTTTCGCATTCCATTTCTTCGCGATGTATTAATCTGCTTAACATTCGGGGAGAATGTTCTAATTGAGTGATGTATTGCCCCCAAGCCTGCATCATTGGTTTTACAACATCTTCGATTCATTCATCATTCAGATCATCCAAAGACTTTCTTCCTCATCTCTTTTGTAGAGAAAACGACGAACAAGACACCTAATGCCTCTCTACTCAACATTAAGCAACCCCTTTCAATCAAATCGGTACGAACCAACAATACTTACCACACATCTGGTAACGATCCGTATCCCAAACAAAAACAACTCACCAATAAAAACTACGAGTAACGCTTATCGCACCCAATATGTGATTTTATATTCTTAAATCCAAATTATGGAAGAATTTTCCCCTGAAAGCTATATGAAGAAGCTCTATAAGAAGAGTGGCGATTCGAAAATGAAAATAATTGAATAAATGATGGTTATTGATCGCGGCCTCCCCTCTCCGAATCATAGAAAAAAACCGCCGCATCAACAATGAGGCCAAAATGAGATCCGGCTGCCTGCTGCGGATTTTTCTTTATGTCCCGGCCGGGATAGCGGTTTTCATCTTTCGGAAGGAGGTTCAGGCGAATTCACTCCTTAAAAAGCTTCCGGATTTCCGGATCAATCTTTTTTCAGACCTGACTTTCTCAGGAGTTTCCACCCTGAAGGAAGTAAAAGTGTTGCAGCAGAAATCTTTATAAGTCCACCGGGAAGGAAGGGTAAAATGCCGAGATAAAAAACATGACCGGCACCCGTAAATCGGGCAAGCCACAAGGCGCCGAATCCATAAACAGGCAAGACCCCCAGGCACATCATGAAAAAGGCACTCCTGAAACGGCGATCCCATCCCCGTTCTGCAAGAAGGCCGACCACGAGTGCAGAAAAGATAAAACCTATCAGGTAGCCCCCATTAGGACCAAACAGGATGGCGGCTCCACCGACCCCGCCGGCAAAGAATGGCAAGCCGGCAAATCCTTCCAATAAATAGGTTATGACCGCCAATACGCCTCTCCTGCTTCCAAGTAAGGCTGCTATGATCAGCACTCCGAAGGTCTGGCCGGTGAGGGGTACCGGAGTAAAGGGTAATGGAATGATCAACTGTGCCGAACATGCTATCAAAAGACTGCCGGTGACAATTAATACGGCATCATAAATCCGGGACTGTGTCCGGGTTGTGGGCTGGAGAATATCGGCATATGTCATGATCATTCCTTTCCTGGTTTCATCCGTTGTACATCATCGCAGGTTATAGGTCACAGCTATGTTAACAAGATTTTTCGTGGTTTGAAAACATCCCTTCCACGGATGACTCCGTGCCTGTTATAGCTAATTCTTGCCGCAAGGGGCGCCATGGATTCACAAAGGTCGCAAAACTGTTTTCCTGGCGCGCTTCGTGGTTTTCACTGAGGCTATTGCGGTTTATCTTCTAAAGGAACATAGAGGTTGATTCTTCTCCTAAAGGCTTGTTCCGGACTTTGCCTGCCGGGAGGGGAATTTTAGTGATTTTCAGACCACTCCCCCCTCTCAGCCGGCAACTATCGCTACATATTTTCTTCCTGCAGCCGTGCCGGTGCCAGTTTAGGCACAAGCAGGTGGATAATAAGCAGTGCTACCAGGTATGCCGATCCACAAACGATGAACAAGGCCAGATAGTGTCCTGTTAGTTGTAAAATCAGACCAGCCCCAAGAGCGATAAGCATTCCTCCGATCGCACCGGCCATCCCGCCAATCCCGACAACCGAGCCGACCGCCCGGGTTGGAAACATATCGGAAACGGTAGTAAACAGGTTCGCTGACCACCCCTGATGCGCGGCAGCGGCCAACCCTATGATGGCTACGGCAACCCACATATGGGAGGCAATGGAAGCAAAAATAACCGGCACCACGCATAACGCGCAGATAAGCATCGTAATCTTCCGGCTCTTGTTGAGAGACCAGCGGCGTTTGATGAATCTTGAAGAAAGCCAGCCGCCACCGATACTGCCAACGGTCGTCATTGAATAGATCACAATCAACGGAAGACCGAGATGAGCAAGGTCCAGTCCGTAATGCTCATTAAGAAACTTGGGCAACCAGAACAGGTAGAACCACCAGATCGGATCGGTAATAAATTTGCCTACGACAAAAGCCCAGGTCTGACGGTGTTTCAGAAGCTTTAACCAGGGAATCTTTTCTGTTTCTTCTTCAATCGGATCGCTCTTGATATACTCAAGCTCCGCTTTGGAAACCTTTTTATGCTCTTCCGGTCGTTTATAGATCCAAAGCCACAATATAAGGGCTATAAAACCCAGTATGCCGGTAAAGATGAATGCCTCCTGCCACCCGTAAGTGATGGTCAGCCAGGGCACGATCAAGGGCGCCACAACAGCCCCAACATTCGCCCCTGAATTAAAAAAACCTGTAGCCAATGCCCGTTCCTTTTTGGGGAACCATTCGGCAGTGGCTTTGATTGCAGCCGGGAAGTTGCCCGACTCGCCCAGACCCAGGAAAAAGCGGGCCAATCCGAAGCCAAAGACAGTTCTTACCAGGGCATGTCCCATCGCAGCCAGGCTCCAGACAAGCATGGAGAGGGAGTACCCCGTTTTGGTTCCGATTTTATCGATCAGCCTGCCCACGAGTAGCTGACCAATAGCATAGGCGGCTTGAAACGCCATTATGATGTATCCATAGTCGAGCTGATCCCATCCAATATCTCTCTGGAGGACAGGCGCCAGAATGCCGATAACCTGCCGGTCGACATAATTAATAGTGGTGGCGAAAAAAAGTATGGCACAGATGGTCCATCGGTAAGATCCTATGCCGGACATTATTTTTTTGAAGTCTATGTTACCGGTAGAGTGCTCGGTACCTGCTTTCAGGTTTTCCATTCCGTTGTTGCTCGTGTTATTGTTACTATTAGTTGGGACGATTTGCCGTCGGAAGCGTTTCCCGTTTTTGTCAGGATAAAGGATTCACTGTTAAAATCCTATCGAATTACCCCCGTCGACCGGGATGTTCGTTCCTGTCACAAAGCCGGAGGCACCGGAAGCAAGATATAAAGCAGTACGCGCAATGTCTTCCGGTTTCCCGAAAATTTTCATCGGCGTTCGTTCCAGGACCCTCCTTTGTCTTTCCGGGTCGGCATTCATCGCTTTAAGCAGCATCGGTGATTCGATGAACCCCGGCGCTATGGCATTGACCCGCACCCCATAGGGCGACAAGTCGACCGCCAGGGCCCGTGTAAGGCCCAGCACTCCGGATTTGGAGGCCGTATAAGCAGTGACACCGGGTATCCCATATAAAGCAGCCATCGAAGTGATCATGATGATGCTCCCTCTTTTTCTGTCGACCATTCCGGAAGCGACCTCGCGGGTAAGGGCAAACAGACCGACCAGATTGGTTTGGATGATATCGGCAAATTCATCATTGGTCACTTCGAGCGCCATCTTCTTCAGATTGATTCCCGCATTGTTCACCAATACTTCAATCGGACCGGCCTCTTCTTCCACAGAGTGGACCAAACCGGGCAGAGAATCAAGCTCGCGCATATCGCTGACCTTATATTGCACCGACTTGCCAAGTTTATCAACCGCTTCTTTCAGAATATGTTCACGCCTTCCCGTGATGACCACCTTTGCACCGGCCTGCACAAATGCTTCTGCAATCGCATAACCAAGTCCGGTTCCACCCCCCGTGACCAAAGCCGTCTTTCTCTGAAGAGTATATATATTCATATCCTGTAATGAAGTGCCTTGTTCAGAAATCATAGCATCATGTTCAACTTTTTTGCCCGTTTCACGTATCAAACCGCCGCCAATTTCCGGTAATATATATCAATCACACCAATAGGAAAAATGCGAAAGGGCCTTTTCGCAGACCCTTTCGCTTCCAGGTCGTGTAGTTTTATCAACCAACACATCCTTTTACTAAAAATTATCATCAGGTTAAGAGGAATTTTTCCCGGTATATCCGGTTGTCATGGAAATCGGTTATGCTATTCATTATTATTTTTCCGGAAAGAATTTTTCACCTTTTACGAATGATCCCATTCATCGATAAAAAAATGACGAATGAAGGATGCCCCTTTTTCCGATACCTTCTATACAATAAATCCCCCATTTATGACTCTATGTTAAATACTGTGGATAATTAAATGGATGTTTACAGGTAAAGTTAATTCCGGAATTATCCTTTGGAAGAAATCCTAATGGGGACCAAAATACATTTTCTCTTCCGTCCCCTTGAGGGGACCACAGGGGTGTTCGCCAAGCGTTCGAATAGGACGCCGACGGCATGGCAAGGGAATCTGATATAGAGGACAAACATCTTTTCATGAGCACACTGCCAATATGGATACGCACGGACACCCACCTGCGCCTCCCTCAAGGGAGGATAGGAACCGAACTTTATAAGCATTCCTCCTGTTCCAGGCTTCGAATGATCATTGGCATTATCTTAATCCATGAAACCATTTTCATTGTTACACTTGCTGAGTAACCATGTTCTCTGCTTCCCATGATCATTATTTTACCATTTCACTATGGGGCCGGTTTTAATACTTCGGTGGAGGCCATACTCTGGTATTTTCATAATACTTCAGCGTTTTTTGGGGTTTAGGATATTGGGCGGGAATGGGCATCTGTGAAAAGCTCTGAAAATACAGCAAACACGCATTTCTCCACCAGACAGCTTGTTCATATTGAATTTCCAGCAGTGCTTTTACATGATAGTACCGTTGATGATCTATTTTGCCTTTCAATGAGCTCCATGTTTTTTGCAGCCACCGGACAGAATCCACGCCCTGATAGTATTTGTAGCACAACTCTTCCCACAGTGTTCGCCCCGATTTCATCTTATAATTCCAGGGAACATGATGAAACCATAGTAAAAATTTTTCAGGCGTCGTTTCAATATTGGCAAATTTCCTGGTTACCGGCGGGAAGTATTGTTCAATTTGGTTGCTGCCCGATGCCGTGCGGTCAAAGCCAACGCCCGTAGAATCGGCGCGATGAAAATAAGTGGGTGTCCATTCCACCGGACCTTTATCGTTCCAGGGCGCCGGTGCCGAATGATTAAAACTAAAAAGATCATTCAATCCTATGGGAGTCATGCAAAGAACGGCAATTTGCCGGGAAGCCAGCATCATCTTTTTAACTTTCTTGACAAAAACAGGGTCGTCGGTGAACGTCATTCGGATCCATTCATCGGCGATTTGGGCAGAGGTGAGCTCATGATTCCAGGCCAATCGTCCAAAGGCATACCAGTTGGCCTGCCCAAACGGGTGGCCCGTCCAGTTTTCATCCATTCCCGTATTAGCCACTCCCGCGATGCCCGTCTTATTGTAGCCAAACAAACTGCCGTCGATCACTTTGGCCACGGTTGAACCCTTACCTTTCGCATAGGTATCCGATTCCAGGGTCTCTTTATATAACGGCGCCAGATATACCAGCCACTGGCTATGGCCCAGATATTCTTGGGTAATTTGCACTTCCATCATCGTTTGCGTGTTCGGGAGCGCACCAAAAAGCGGATGAAAGGGCTCGCGCGGCTGGAAGTCGATGGGGCCATTTTTGACCTGCAGCAATACGTTGTCGTCGAACTTTCCATCCAGCGGAAAAAAGGCTTCGTACGATTGCTTTGCCCGGTCTCGTGGACTGTGTGCATCATACACGAATGCCCGCAACATCATGATTCCTCCATGTGGTTTCAGCGCCCTGGCCAGCATATTAGCTCCCTGGGCGAAGGTCCGCCCGTAGGTACGAGGCCCCGGCTGCCCCTCAGAACCGGCCTTAACGAGAAATCCCCCAAAATCCGGTATATAATGATAGATTTGATCCGCCTTCTCCTTCCACCATTGTTGCACGTTTTTATCCAAAGGATCGTAGGTCTTGAGGTGGCCAATTTTTTCAGGAGCATCAAAGGGAACAGACAGATATACTTTTATGCCATAGGGACGAAATATGTCAGCCAGCGTGGCAACTTTTATCAGGTATTTCTTTGTGAGTATACGTGGATCTGCGTTGACATTATTCAACACGGCCCCGTTTATTCCTATCGATGCATTTGCACGGGCATAGTCGGTGTAGCGAAGAGCTTTATATTGCGGCAGATTGGCCCAGTTCCACAGCGAAAGGCCGGCATATCCACGTTCTACCGTTTCATTGAGATTATCCCAATGGTCGAGAATCCGGTACTTGATTTTTGGGAAGCTGATGATGGAAAGATTCTGAATATCCTTCTGAGTCTGCAAAAGCCGCAGGAAACCGAAAGTGCCGTACAGCACCCCGATGTCCGTATTCGCGGCGACGACAATACATTTTTTGTGATCGATGGTAACATTCCGGATGATGTATCCTTCATCGCCGACTTTTTTCAGATCATTTCCGAGATTGAGTGAAGCAACGAACGGCGAATTTTCCGGCGTTCCCAGAACCAAAGTACCATTCGATTTCAGGTGATGTACAAACGATACCTTTTTCCCTAAAAGGCCATCCAATCCTCTTCGCAATTCATCCGCCGCGGCTTTCCGGGTCGGCGAGGTGGTATCAATGAAAACTTCCTGCAGAGCGGATCGGTACTCACCGAGTTTTTGAGCATTTGTAACAAGATCGTAGCGAAGCCATAACCGGTGGCCGTTCTCCGCCCTTGCCACCGCAGACAATGACAGGAAAAGCAACAGGACTAACAGGTAATTTCGAAAGCGCATTGCTTTGGGGATGACTGCTGATATATTTCTCATAGGTTGGAGGGTATTCAGGTTTTCTGATCAATAAAATACTTTGCCCCAATAATCGGGGTAAGGCCTTGGCGCCCCTTGCGGTAGGGAAAAATGAACCGCAAAGGACGCGATAGACGGTATAGTGTCATGTCAATTATATTCTGTCGGTTTCTATTTCTCATCCCGATGCCCGGGAGGCAGAGTTCCACGTTTTTCTGCGTCCCGGAGGGACATCATATTGGTAAAACATGATTGATTCCCTGTCATCCTGTGCCTTTAGGTACGGAATATGTACCAACCGATTCAACAGAGATGAGCGCTACACGTTCAAACAGCTCTTTACCATATACCGTACCTGACGGCACGGCATTGAGAAAGGTATTTGGGTTTTCTACCCATATTTTATCCCTACGGGATGGTGCGGGTTATGGTGAATCTGGGGTCAGCATCATATCAATTATTACCTGTCGTATTCGTTTCTTTGCGGTGCATTGGGAACCCCGAATATCGGGGCAGAAAAATCAAAAACCGTCAATTTATCATTGACATGACAATAGGATATTTTGTGCTAACTTTGTGTATTCATTATGGTAATATATTTGACGATTTAAGATCATTGGGGAAGCCACCCTGAAGCGGACTCCCCCAATGTTTCTGCCTCGTAGTTTTCATCGGCATTTTTTACAATTTCC
>CAZNHE010000125.1:0-7930 GCA_964572735.1 uncultured Chitinophagales bacterium
TAAAAGTAAAGATTTTTCTCTACTTTATATCGACCAACTTTCGGGGTAGCCTACACAGTGACCTATACTATCGCTTCTTCTCTGGCAAAGCTGATAGATATAGATGATGATCCCACTCCGATCTCGGCTACTTCAAGTATGCTGTGACTTCAAATTTATTCGAATCTTGGCATAGAACAAGTTTACTGGCTCTTCAAAGCATCCAAATACGTCAGCAAGTTAACATTTCATCATATAAGCCTTCTAAATAAAGGGCATACTTTAGAGGATCATGATCCTTTTTGATTCTGTCTATCGAGCAGGCAGCTTTCGAATGGAGGATATCTCTGTCATTGCAAACGTCACGAACAATTTTATAGATTTCCCTTTCTACGATCTCATTATATTGATCGTAGTTCTTATTCTTCCATACATCATTAACGTTTTGTGCCGCCTCTGGCAGACCGATAACCCATCCACATGCGGCATCATTAATTTCGGGGAAAGCATTAACATCCGTAGTTATCACCGGAAGCCCGGCGGCCTGCATTTCCAGTACAGAGTATCCAAAGGTATCGACATAACTTGGAAGGAGCCCTACATGGCTATTCTTTAATAAAGCTATCACTTCGCTATTCGGCAATTTGTCAAAATGGGCGATCCTATCATTTGTAGAGATGGTTTCCTTTATTGATGATACTTTACGTTCCGGTATTTTATCTTCTACATCCAACATACCAACTATTGTTAACTTAACGGGCATACCTTCCTTGGTTAACTTAGAGAATGCTCTCACTATGGCTTCCCCTCCTTTTCCCCAAAAGCGAACGCCTACAAAGACAAAATTTATGTCTTCGCCGTGATTCATATCATGGACCTTATCTGCAATTAACTTTTGAGGTGGGAACATAACAACAACTTTTTTCATCATTTCCATTGCATATGGGAAATTTCTCTGGAGGAATGAATGATGAGATCTGTACGCTCTATTCGAAATGGCTATTAGTTTGCAGCACTTTTTGCTTAACAACCTCTCAACAGCGAACCGATTGTATTTGTCTTTTATTCTTCCACCGCTTTTTATGTTCCAATAGGGTAACTGGGTTTCAAATGTCGTTATAAATGGTTTATTATTTAATGGAATACTATTAATTAGGTGATAGATCATGGGTTTTCTAATACCAATATCGAGGTAGCTATTAGTGAATATTGGTGTAAATCCATATTTCTTCCTAAAGTTTACGACTTTATTCAAAGCCCTTAAATAGTTGAAGCGATGTATGGGAACCCATGTGTTAAAGGGTAAATCAATTATATTTCTCTGTTGCGGGTAGCCTGTACCATTGACACCTACTACTTTATCAGTATCTCTCATGATCTTAAAACATTTTATGCCATATATTAAGAAATGCTTGTTCTCCCAATCTCTGCTCCTTATTATGTGTCATAGCCCCTAAATGACTGGACTAAGATTCTACTTTACGAACAATTATCATTAGTTGAATGAAAAACACAGAAATTTGACCCCATGAAGTGGTAGGGATTCTTTGATTGCCTTTTATAAAAATTCGCGTTGTCATTACTTGAAAAATCCGTTTATACAGCTCCTTCTGTCATGCAAAACGGCGGCTAAAAATCCTTTTGAAACCTTAATTTTGAGCGTCGCATTGGCTCAGAGACATGAATTCTGGTTATTACATGGAAGCTGATACAGAACAAAATGTATTCTATTCATTTTTTCGTCCTATTACCCATCATTCAAATTAATCAAAAAAATGCACTGGAAATTAATTGCAAAAGTAGCTATTTGCTGTCTTATCCGCACTAATATCGGCATTCACAGTAAATTATAAAGCAATATACGCTTTATATGCGTCATAGGCTGAATCCTTTCCCTTCTTTACTATTTTATAAAATTTAATGAAGATATACAAGGAGGTATTATCTATTAAATGAATTGAAACAAATTCAAACGCAGGCCTTCCTGAGGCAATAGGGTCAATCCAAAGCCTATTCATAATAGATAACCTTATTTACACGAATGAGGTCGAGTGATGGCATGATCGCTCCAAAATAGCCAGTAGTGAAGATGAGAGCAGAAATTGTTGGTGCAACACATATAGCCCACACAATTTTCTTAACCTACGCGGGAGGAGTAAGCAATACTGATGAATATAAACTCTATAATGATTTAGCAAAACAAGCTGAGAACGCTAAATTCATATCGCTTACCATTTTTAATCAACTCAGGAAGGAAGGCGATAATGGCGTAGTAAACTCACGTTTGTTGAAACACATGTATGTTGGAGAAAATATCGGGATTATATTGTCAATCCTAGTACCGATAAATAAGATCTGTAAATGAGTAAAGATCGTTTGTTTTTGAGTCATGTTCCTTCCCGAAATATGCCTGATTATTTACCGACATAGAGATCAAGCCTCTTTTGAGGTAGGAAATATTGTATAACTATAAACACATTATAACAACAGGGAAAAACTTCATTATACTTGTCCAAGACCCATAATTTATATGAATAAGCTGAAGATTGGCATCGTACTGCAACCATCTGATTCAATGAAAGAGTCTCCTGATAGCTCCATAGTAAATACTACCTATGAGTTAGCTAAAAGAATAAATAAGACTTATGATATTACAATATTTCATAGAACCAGCGGCAAGTTACCCTATCGCTCAATAAAAGATTATGCGACTTTCTACAATGTTCCTGTGTTTTATGACCAATGGATGGACAGGCATTTCTTAAGAAAAATACATAACTTGATATCACAAAGAGGGATGCCCTATTATTATTCATACTTTTTTCATCTTATTTACACTATAATAATCTCATTCTATATAAGAAGAAACAAAATTGATATCGTACGGGTTATCAATTTTGCCAATTTTGCCCCCATAATAAAACTCTTAAATCCAACATGTGAAATAATACTACACATGCGTTGTGAATGGCTGAGTCAGTTGAATCCGGATGTAATAAAAAAATATTTAAAATATGTAGATCATATAGTTGGATGTAGTAATTACGTTACTCATAATATCATTAATACATATGATAATTCTGATGAATGCTCAACTATATATAATGGTGTCGACGAAAAAACTTTTGGTCTTTCGGTCAAAGAGAAAGATAAAAATGTGTTACTCTATGTGGGCCGTATTTCGCCGGAAAAGGGTGTTCATACACTTATAGAATCGATGGCAATAATAAAGAACAAGTTCCCAGATATAAAGTTATTTCTAATAGGTGGAAAGAGTCAACTGCAACCAAATAAATATATCAAATTCAGCGCTGATGAACGTGTAAAGAGGTTAATCAGATTTTATTCTGATTCAGGTTCCGATCTATCTTATTATGATTATCTTAACGATTTGGTAAATAAAAATAATCTCTTAGGCAATATATTTTTTCTGAATATCATCCCGAATAATAAGCTGTCCGTTTATTATCAGAATGCATCTATATTTATTTATCCATCGATTTGGGATGAACCTTTTGGTAATCCCCCGATTGAAGCTATGGCAACGGGAACCCCGGTCATTGCTACAGAGTCAGGCGGCATTGCAGAGACCGTGTCAGATGGGGTAACCGGATTCTTAATTAACAAAGAAGATAGCCGGGGATTGGCCCAGAAAATAGATTTTCTTTTGTCGAACCAGGATCTGATAGATGAATATGGCAGAAACGGTCGCTTAAGAGTCGAAGAAAAATTTACCTGGAACAAAATAGCAGGTAATTTTCTTACATTGTATCGGACTATTTATGCAGGCTTGGGAGTTGGCAAGGATCAATCAGCCGTAGCATAGAAACGAATAAAACTGAGTAATTCGCTGCCTTCAACTTGCCACACATCACGCCCGGACACTATTTGAACACCACTATCTTTCGTCCTCTCAAGGGGGCCACAGGGGTGTTGATATGTACTAAATCAGGCACCGCGGGTAATAAGAAGCCTTTCAGTTCCTACATACCCACTTAATTGTGGGGTACCGGACACCCACCTTTCCCTCCTTTAAGGGAGGAAAAGAAACGATCTGCTATAAATATTTCCTCATGAGCTGTGAATCGGGATAACTTCTACTGACTATTGACTACTTTCATTATCTTCTAGAAAGTAACTCATATTCATCAGATCCGCTCTAAATGGCAATTACAATGTCATTTTACTGATCGGTTCCGAATTCCAATCCCATTGATATTCAGGTTTCCCATGGAGAGCCCTGGCAATGATGGAATAAGTTGAATTTCCCTGATACCAAAGCGAATCGCAAGACGATAAGAGCCAAAGATCAATCAAACTATCCTCAAACATCTGTTCTGGATACGAATATTCGGAGCTTCGATGAGCATGATGAACTCCCCCTGTTTCAGGCACAGGGATTACTTTGGGGTATACAATAACATTGTTAAGCTTCTGCATCTCCTCATATACCGAAGCATTATCTGTAGCCAGAAAAAAGACAATATTTTTTTGGGCGGCTGAAATGATGATATCTTTTAGGAATTTATCATCTCTATCCGGCTTCTTATCCGTACTCCGGATATGCAATCCAACGGTTTTCCGATCGTCAAATAATGCATCATGTATTGCGCATATTCTTTCGATGAAAAAATCCTGTAAAACAACATGGTCAAGAAAAATATCTCTTTTAAAGGGAGGATTAGTGTCACAATATATAATAATGTCTTCAGGTCGTCTGGCTGATAAAAATCGACCGAAAGGCATAAAAGATTTGCCATTAGCTATTGCCCCATTATCCTTCGGCTTCCAGTGAGCAAACTGTCTGGCCTTATAAGTAACAGACACATTGGTTCTTATACGATTTAAGGCGCGATCTACTACCGATCTATTCACTCTGGGTGAAACGCATAGTTCATAATGATCGTGAATACCTGCACTTGGATAATTCTTCCATTCTTTTGGATAGAAGCTCAAGGTGTTCAAATCGTCTATTTCAGAGATCGAAGCTATTGTTGGCACCCCCCTTAGTTCAAAATAGCGATAGAATAAATTAGGATGAGCAGGGCCCAAGATTCCGTCGGTCCAGTCTACGTAAAGGATCCTATTGGATTTTAGAGCATGGCCTGTGGCATCACATAAGGAAAATAAACGATTCCCTAGCCCCTCGGTGCCTTTCACAAATAGATACCCAGATGGTGATTTCATTTTCATTCTTTGCGTTATTAATTAGTCTTCCAAGAGAAACAAATGAATCAGGGATGAAAGAGGCAATACCTTCCCCTTGGCTCAATCATCTACAATTAATCTGAATAGCCTCATGTAAGCTATTCAGATTAATAACGTGATGTCTGAGGTCATAAGCCTTCAGACCTCCCTGAATAATTAATTCAGACAAAGTGGGATCCATTAATCATTTTAATCAATTCTTTTTTGAAATCCATATCATATTTTGAGCAAGCATGTTTGGTGGGGTTTGTTTCCATTCTTTTGTAAATCTAATGAGGTTTACCCTCCGTAAAATTGAGTTATCTCAATTCACATTGATCAATACTCAAAAAAGCAGACAGACCCAAACAGGCAGGCCCCATTATCTTGACAATATCGTATTTTTTAATATCATCCTTGTAGGTCTCTTTGTATACCTTATAAAATTTATACATTCTTTTAAAGGCGCACTTTTTAAGTTGTGTGATAGGGAAGCCCATAAGTTATCCGTATATTTCTTAAATGTGGTGTAATCATATACGTGATTTATTTTGTTTGCTTTTACTAATTCATCTCGAGCAGTAGCATAGTCAAGAAGTGAAAACCTATTATCCATAATTGATCTACTAAATGATTCATGAATATCCAATTTTAATGGATTCGTATCAATACCTAGTTCCTCTAAGAATAGTTTTATAATGCGCGTATGAACAAATTTAAATATAGCTTTACTATCATGTGTGATCCTTTTATCATGGTCTCGAACGAAAACAAGGCTCTCGGGAACATTTGCAAATGAAAATGTATTCTTTAACCTAAAGAAAAAATCGACGTCTGATGATATTATGAGGCTTTCATTATAACGAAAGTTATATTCTTTAAAAATATCAGATTTCAATAAGACGGATGTATTGATGAATGGAGATCCTCGATAAAACATACATTTCAAATTGTTTATATCTGTGGGCTTCAGACATTTATCATCCCTACCTCCAAAATATTTTCCCTGTGTTCCACATACACCGATTTGCCTATGATCATTCATGTACTTGTATTGTACTTCAAGTCGACTTTTAGCTGAAATATCATCAGAGTCCATATATGCTATGTACTTTGTATTAATATTTTCTTTTATAAAGTCGATCATACGATTATATGTTTTTGGAATTCCTATATTCTTCTTATTCCTCAAGCATATAATTCTACTATCCTCAAAACGGGATATTCTTTTAAAGCTATCATCTGTAGACCCATCATCGATCACTAGAAGTATAAAGTCATCAAATGTTTGGTCTAAAATCGAAGATATGCTTTCCTCTAAATAACCTGATCGGTTATAAACAGGCATAAATACTAGGATGCTTGTATTCATTGCGTGAACAATAGCTTATTGGTTGGGTATCTTTTTATCTCCTCTATATATTTGGATGCGATCAATTTGTAGTTATAGTTGGCATGGATTTGACAACTGATATTCTCTGGGTGAAAGGTTGAGTCGAATCCCTCAATAATGGATTGATATAGAGATTCTTCGTTGATGTCATGGCTAATGATTCCATTACCAGAGTGGATCAGCGAATTGGCACCTGCTGTGTTGAATGATACAACAGGGGTTCCGCATGCTAAGGACTCCAGAGTTGTTTGCCCAAAGCTTTCTTCCAAAGCCGGTGTAACAAAAATATTTGATGCATTATACAACAATGACATTACGAGCTCATTATCTACATAGCCATATTTGTGAATATTAGGATGATCTAACATGGATGTTTCGGGGTTATTTCCAATTATTAATATGTGAATATCATTATGTATTAATTTCTCAAGTATACTGATTATATATTTAAAGCCCTTTCTGTCATCTTGTATATCCACTGCTACAAATGAGAGTATTTTCTTATCAGCTGGCAATCCAAGTATATCACGCGAAGCCAATACCCCTATATTTTTGAAGGTGTTGATATCAATTGGACATGGAATTACTCGTAGCATTTCTTTGTGAAACAATCCTTGAGTAGCAGCCAGATCGTAAAAGCTTTGAGTTGTGGCGATGCCAAAGGGGGCTTTGTCTGTAAATATCTTTTGCTTTATACTTAAGCATTTATTAAATACTTCTTGTTCATTTGTATTGATTCCCCCAACATATGGATAGCCGCCTGTGAAAGGGGTCATATCATGAAATATCCAAAATACGGGTTTTTTAGTATGCTTTAAGAAATGAGGGATATTAAAGAAATTATTGACCCAATGGAGTATGATGGCATCAGCCTCTTCAACATCAATATATTGATGGATCTTAACAGGTGATTTATATTGATAATTGTAGATGCTTCTTACGGTATGCGTTCTTTGATAGTTTTTCTGGTACTTTCCAAGCACATGGTTATTATAGTGCTTGGTTAACTTATAGTACCATTTCTTTTTGTTAGAATAGATGTCAAGCACACCTTCTTTTTTTCTGTTATTCCAAAGCACATACATCTTTGACTCCACGCCAACGGATTTTAAGGCTTGATGGATACGATTTGCCGCTATACCGGCTCCGCCTGCGTCTCTGCGGGACAGGTGGATAACTTTCATTTCGAGACCTCTTCTGTATGATTTAGCAGTCGTTTTGCAACAGCCATCGGGCTATAATATTCCCGAACCCATGCTCTGCCTGTTTTAGCTATATCAAGTATCCCATCACGGCCCAGTTGAGCTAAATTATCAATGAGTTCAGTGCATGTGAGCTTTTTGATCCCCAGATAATGTTTTCCATTCTCCG
>CAZNHE010000126.1:0-7819 GCA_964572735.1 uncultured Chitinophagales bacterium
GATGCCTCCCCGCTTCGCGGGGCCAGCGGGGTGTATTTTTACCGGCTGAAAGCAGGTGGAAAGATACTGGTGAGAAAGATGTTGTTGATGAAATAAACATAGGGGCGTGAAGCTTTACGCCCCTACTCTATCGTTCAGGATACTATTGCCATCTATTTTATGCTAAAACCGAAGTGTAAATGTAGAACCCTTCCCAATTTCAGATTCTACGGATAAATTCCCCCCGTGTGCGTGCATAATCTTGCTGCACAAACTCAGCCCGATTCCGGTACCTCCGCCATCTACCAGGCGCTCAGAACTATAAAATGGAATGAAGATTTTATCCAAATCTTCCGGCTTAATGCCCCGCCCGTTATCATGCACGTGAATACAAACTTCTCCTGTTCTCATCTCACCCGAAAGGGTTATTATTCCTTCATCTTGATCTTTTAAGGCTCTAAATGCGTTTTTTACAAGATTAATTAACGCTTGTTCAATCAAGTCCGGATCACCGGTGAGTTCAAGTGATTCGGGATCAACTTGTGTAACAATTTTAATATTTCGCTTCTCTGCCTCTCCCTTATTCAAGTTTCGCACTCGCTCCAGTAGCTTTTTAACAAAAAAGAGTGAAATATCGGGTTTGGGATTTTCCGTAAAATCACGATAAGAATCTACAAAGCGAATCAACCCGTTGCTGCGATTTTCAATCGTTTCGATTGCTTCCGATACATCGTCAATAACCTCCTCCTCAAAACAGTAATTACCATTTCCTCCGAACCGCTTTTGCTTAATGAGCATCTGCACGGTATCAGAAAGCGAGGCGATGGGCGTAACAGAATTCATGATTTCGTGAGCCAGTACCCCGGTCAAATTTTGCCACGCCTCCATTTGCGTGTCCTCTAGTTCTTTGTTGATGTCCTGAAACGAAACCAATTTGTAAAAAACATCACGCAACCGAAATTCAGTGGCGTGAAGGGCCAATTGTAATCTTTTACTATTGATCGAAACGGTTACAATTTTATGGTCATTCGTCTTCAGTTCCAGAACGGTTTGAGGCAACGTCGGGCTGATGACATTTAAATGATTGACGCTGTGCATTGAGGCAATTTGAAACAAACGTTTAGCGGCATTATTAAGCAGTTTCACTTCTCCCTTTTGATCGAATGAAATCAGCCCGATGCCAATATGTTCGACTACTGTCTGTAGGTAGCGAAATTGAATCTGCTTTTCGATGTGCTGCTCCTTGAATCTTTCAACGACACCCGCCATCGCTTCATTCAACTCAGTGAATGAACGGCCTGTTTTGTGGTCCGAAAACGAGCGAGAAAAATCGGAGTAACGAACGGACTCAAAAAAACGGGTGAGTTTACGGTTGGTCATTTCAACATAATGGATGAACCAGAATATTTCATAAATAGTCAGAATTGAAATCAGTCCGGCGATGATGTAATAGTTGGTATCGATCCACAGATAAATACATCCTGCCAGCGTCGCCGACAACAACAATACTCTGAGAATGATATTTAAACGAAAACTTTTTACCATAGCCATCGGCTTTTAGCCTTCAGCAATCGACTCCCGTTAGTTGAGAGCTGATGACTAACAGCTACTTTACAAGTCATACTTTTCTATCCTTCTGTAAAGCGCCGCGCGTGAAATTCCCAGTTCTTTAGCCGTCTTTGAAATATTCCGTTCATGCTTCTCTAAAGCACTTTTAACAGCCTCTTCCTCAACTTCCTGCAAGTTGTACTTAACGCTTGCCCGGCCGGCCTCAACCTCGAAATCTCCATTAAAGAAATCGGACGCTCTCAATACCGGCTGATCGGACAAAATAACGGCCCGTTCCACGGCATGTTCCAGCTCACGCACATTTCCCGGCCAGGGATATGCTTTCAACTCATCCATTACGGCGTCAGATACAGAGCGAATCTCTTTTTGATACTTCTTTTTGCTTTTATTGATGAAATGGCGAATAAGCAGTGGGATATCCTCTTTACGATCTCGTAGCGGCGGAATCGTTATGTGAATAGTGTTGATGCGAAAAAACAAATCCTGGCGAAATCGACTGGGGTTGGAGAGCTCTTCAATCATTTCGTTAGTAGCGCAAATTAACCGTATATCGACCTCTTTTGCTTTATTTGAGCCGATGCGCGTAACCTTCTTGCTTTCGATGGCCGACAACAACTTGGGCTGAAGTGACATCGGAATATTACCAATTTCATCTAGAAAAAGGGTGCCGCCGTCCGCCACTTCAAAACGCCCGGCACGTGCTTCTCTGGCATCGGTGAAAGCACCCTTAATGTGGCCGAAGATCTCGCCCTCAAATAAATTCTGGCTCAGCGAACCGATATCCACATGGATAAATGCTTCATCCGAGCGCTCCGACCGGCGATGAAGTGCTCGTGCAACCAATTCTTTTCCTGTGCCGTTTTCGCCTGTAATCAGTACATTAGCCGGTGTTTTGGCCACTTTCTCAATGGTTAAAAAGATTTTTTGCATCGCATCACTTTGTCCGATCATCTCCTCATAGCCACGGTTGAGTTGTACGTTGATCTCTTTTTGGCGGTCCCGGAGTGCTTCGTTTTCGCGCCGCGATCGCGTCAGATTTAAGGCTGCGTTAATTGTGGCATGTAACTTTTCATTTCTCCAGGGTTTTAAGATGAAATCGGACGCTCCGGCTTTTATCGCCTTCACCGCTTTTTCCACATCTCCATATGCCGTGATTAACACCACGGCTATTGAAGGATCAAACTCTTTAATCGTCTTCAACCAACGAAGCCCTTCCTCACCGTTGCTTCTATTTTCAATGAAATTCATATCTAATAGCACGACGTCGAAATCAACACTCTCAAGGCGATCCGGAATTTCTTCAGGAACACTGATCCCATCGATATAACCGAAGTACTGCTTCAGGTAAAGTCCCGCGGCCCTCAGTATATCACGATCGTCGTCTACAATGAGTATTTTTTGTGATTGATTTGCTTTCATAGCAGTTCTTTCTAAAGTGCCATTGTATTCCACCAGCCGGCACAGAGGCAGTTTCTCAAATCTAATTCAGCCTGGTAAAAAATTGTGCCTTAGCCATTCCGACAACTCCGCAATAACAGATGTAATAGACTACTGGCAGCCTGTCTCTAATATAGAAAACTTCCCCAAAACGTGTTCGATACCGAACACCCCGTTCAGAACCGGACAGTATCAACAATCATAATCATGTCCCATGTCATTCAGAGGACTAAAATCTACCGTGGCATAAGAATTGTTTATAGCAGGTTGTTATAGTCGATCCCACAACTTATAGCAGCGTGTTAGATAAATCGAGTAAAGAAATCTCCAGTACGGGAATGGATAAAAAGGTTGAAAAGAAAACCTGGACGACCCGGCGAATTCTGTATCTGACAGCAGGCATCCTTTTCGTGGCGTTCTTTGTGTATGCCTTCGTGTTTATGGATTCTGGTTCGACCCTGAATGTGGAAAAAGAAAGGCTTACCATACGTGCTGTTACAGAACAACCCTTTCAGGAGTTTATTACGTTAACGGGGGTGGTGCAGCCAATAAAAACGGTTTATCTCGCGGCGCTTCAGGGAGGCGTGGTTGAAAATATTGCAGCCGAAACGGGCACTATGGTTCAAAAGGGCGATACCATTCTGACCCTATCCAACTCCAGATTGAGGCTTAACGTGCTACAGAGAACGTCAGGGATTTCCAACCAAATCAACCAAACGCGCAACTCTCAGCTCAATATTAAGCAAAACTCATTGAATCTGAGGATGCAGTTGGCGAGTGCTGAAAAACAGTTGGCCATAGCAAAGGCGGCTTATCAAAGAAAAAAAGCACTGTTTGAAAAGAATATACTTGCCAATAAAGATTACTTTGAGGCCAAAGAAAATTATCAATATCAGCAAAAGCGATTCCACTATCTCTATCAATCGTTTAAACAGGATTCAATCAAGACAAAGCGGCAGCTACGGCAGATCTATCAGTCGCTGCAGCGCATGTACCAAAGCTTGCAGGGGGTCCGAAATATTCTGGACAGGCTGGTGATCAAAGCGCCCATTTCTGGACAGCTTTCTACGGTAGAATTGAATCCCGGCCAGGCTATTTCTGCCAGCGAGCGAATCGGCCAGGTGGCGGTATTAGATCATTATAAAGTGAGGGCTAATATTGACGAATTTTATTTACCGAGAATCCGGCCGGGACTGAAGGCATCATTCAGGTACAATGGCAATACCTACAAAATGGAGATCAACAAGGTTTACCCTGTAGTAAGAAAAGGAAGATTTAAAGTGGATTTGAAATTTTTGAAGGGATCGCCCGATGAACTGACACGCGGACAGTCTCTTCACCTGCAACTGCAATTAAGCCAAAGCGTGACAAAATCGGTGGTATTGCCACGGGGTAGCTTTTATCAATCTACCGGCGGGAATTGGGTATTTCTGGTGGTAGATGGCGGCAACGAAGCAGTCAGGCAACCGGTACAACTTGGCCGGCAAAACCCCGATTATTTCGAGGTACTTTCCGGCTTGAAACCGGGCGATAAGGTGATTACGTCAAGCTATGGAACTTTCAGCAACTACAAAGTTCTCAATCTACAATAGAATGAAGGTGATGCAAATTAAACGAATCCCCACAGATTTCAGCGTAGGTCTACAGTATCAGCATCATTAGTTATCCATATAACAAAAATGAAAACAAATAGATATGATTAGGACGAAAAACTTAAGGAAGATCTACTATACCGATGAAATCGAAACCACGGCACTTAACAACGTGAATCTTGAAATAGATGAAGGGGAATTTTGTGCGATAATGGGGCCCTCCGGTTGTGGGAAGTCGACCTTATTGAATGTGCTGGGGTTATTGGATAACCCTACTGAAGGTGAATATCATTTCATGGGTTATGAAGTATCCGGTAAGTCGGAAAGAGAGCGGGCGAAGCTGCGCAAAGGCAATATCGGACTCGTGTTTCAAAGCTTTAATTTGATTGATGAGCTGAATGTCTACGAAAATGTGGAACTGCCACTGCTTTATTTAGGCATTTCATCAAAAGAACGTAAAGTGAGAGTGGAGGCGGCCCTGGAACGAATGAACATGATGCATCGCCGGGGGCATTTTCCGCAGCAGCTTTCAGGAGGGCAGCAGCAGCGGGTAGCCATCGCCCGTGCCACAGTGGCTGATAACAAACTCATTCTCGCTGATGAACCAACGGGTAACCTTGACTCCGACCACGGCGATGAAGTGATGAAACTTCTGGCTGAGCTCAACTCACAAGGCACCACCATCGTCATGGTAACGCATTCACCACATGATGCCGATTTTGCGCGACGCGTCATCCACTTGTTCGACGGACATATCATTACCGAAAATATGCAGGCGGGATTTCACGTGTGAAGAAGCTGTCAGACACCAGCAATCAACTTTTCATAGCGGACTGATGATAGCTGAAGGCTAAAACGACAAACAACTAACCGCGAACAACCAGCCATGTTCAAGAACTACTTCAAAATTGCCTGGCGGAATCTAACACGAAATAAAAGCTATGCCATCATAAACGTTACCGGGTTGGCGGTAGGGATCGCTGCATGTCTCCTGATTAGCCTGTGGGTGCAGCGCGAATTTAGCTATGACGATTTCAACAAGAAAGCCGATCGTATTTATCTGGTCTATACTGACGCCACCAGTATGGGAGCAAATAAGGATATTGCCGTAACCCCTAACATCGTGGGACCGTTGCTAACGCGTAAATTTCCGGAAATAGAAGAAGCTGTTCGTCTCAATCGGTCGGCGGGAGTAATCCGTTATCACCAACATTTTTTCCGAGAAGATGATTTCTTTTTCGCGGATTCCACCTTTTTTAACATCTTCACCTTCCATTTTCTCAAGGGAGATCCAAATACAGCCTTGTCAGGTCCGAACAGTGTTGTTATTACCCGGTCGGCCGCCCGGAGATACTTCGGCTCTGAAAATCCAATAGGAAAGACAATTACATTTCAAAATCGTTATAAACTTGAGGTGACGGGAGTTATTAAAAACGTTCCGTCAACTTCTACCTTTCGTTTTGAGTTTATCGCATCATGGATTTCTCAGAAAGGATGGCAATCGCATTACCTGACCTGGAATAGTGCTAACTTCCACACTTACCTCCTCCTGAACAAAAATGCGGATGCGGCTCAGCTCCGGCAAAAAATTGATCGCTTACTGCATAAGCTCAAGATAGGTGGGCAAAGTGTTCGTCCGTTAGCCCTGATGCCGCTTACCCGCCTCCATCTGTATGCCAACCTCGCTTACGCTCTCGATCCTACAGGAGACATCCGCTACGTCTATATATTCTCAGCAATAGCGATACTGATTTTGCTCATCGCATGCATCAACTATATGAATCTGGCGACGGTGCGATCGGCTGAACGGGCTCAGGAGATCGGAGTGCGTAAAGTGCTTGGAGCTTCTCGTGCACAACTCACACGACAGTTTTATGGAGAAACGATCTTACTGGTAGGCATTTCATTATTTTTGGGTGTGTGCCTGGTGCAAATGAGCCTGCCTTTATTCAATGATATTACCGATACTTCTTTCAAGCTTAAGAACCTTCCCATCGGAGAACTGCTATTAGTCATGTGTAGTATCGGATCGTTTATCACGATTGTTGCAGGAAGTTATCCGGCCGTGTCTGCGTACGTTTTTAATCCGGTGCAGATTCTAAAGGGATCTTTCCAAATGCGACAGAGTAACACTCGTCTTAGGAAAGGTTTGGTGGTTCTTCAATTTGTCATCGCTGTATTTCTAGTAATCTGTACATTTATTATTCGTGGGCAGCTTAACTATCTACAAAATAAAAATATGGGCTTTGATACAGAACATGTGATGATAATACCCGCAAATGATCCGGCGCTAAAAAAGATATTCCAGCAACAGGCGGGTGTGCAAAGTGTATCGTTTGTTAATCAATATCCAAGTTCACTCGGCTGGACCGGTGATGCCGTCAGCCGCGGGAGTTCCGATACCGTATCTATTAAAGGATTCATCACCGATAATAATATCGTCAAGACGCTCGGCTTGAAATTAATAGCGGGCCGCGATTTTTTAAGGATTGCGCCAAATCCTGATTCCGGCAAATCGCGCTATCGCTATCTGCTGAACGAAACAGCAGCTCGTGCCTTTGGTTGGTCGCCTAAAGAAGCAATTGGCAAACCATTTAATGTGCTCGGGGACCGCAATGGTACGGTCATCGGAGTTGTAAAGGATTTCAACTATGCTTCACTGCGAAAAAACATTGAACCAATGGCAATTTGGTACAACTCCGACCGAACACATTACATGCTCGTTCGCGTAGCACCTGGCAACACGAAGCACACACTCGCATCATTAAAAAATCAATGGAGCAAGGTAAAACCCGATATTCCTTTTACATACCTTTTTCTCGATGATGCTTTCAATTTGCTATATCGCAATGAACAACAAGACAGCCATGTAGTTGGAGTTTTTGCCTGTCTCGCTATTTTTACTGCCTCCCTCGGATTGTTTGGTTTGACAGCATACGCCGCTGAACAGCGTACTAAAGAAATCGGCATCCGTAAAGTGCTCGGTGCAACAGTGGCAAACATTGTAGGATTATTGAGCAAAGACTTTTTGAAGTTGGTGCTGCTTGGCTTTGTCATCGCCATTCCCATTGCCTGGTACACGATGAATCGCTGGCTGCAAACTTTCGCATATAGGATTGAGATTGGCCCCGGCATTTTCTTTGCAGCCGGAGCATTGGCAGTGATTATTGCCCTGGCTACGGTAAGCTGGCAAAGCATTCGGGCGGCTTTAGCTAACCCTACGGACAGTTTAAGAAGTGAAT
>CAZNHE010000127.1:0-7760 GCA_964572735.1 uncultured Chitinophagales bacterium
AAAGTTGAAAGTTGAAAGTTGAAAGTTGAAAGTTGAAAGTTGAAAGTTGAAAGTTGAAAGTTTCACCCATGCCAAATAACAAAACGGTATCGCTCTGGAACGAATATCTTCGGGATGAAATTGATGCCTCGTATTTGTACGGCTGTTTATCGCCGCTACAGACGAACGAACATCGGCGTGAGCTTTTTGAAAAGCTGGAACAGGTTGAGAACAAGCATGCACAAGCCTGGAAAGAGCTTTTTGAGAAGGAAAATGTTCCCTATAAAGAACCCGGTCCCACGCTGAAAGCCAGGCTGATGGGGTGGATTGCCCGCCGGTTCGGCACGGCTTTGATCGAACGAATGGTACTGCGGGAGGAATCGAATGAAGTGAAGGCTTATCTGCGGTTGTACAAACGTTCATCCGACAAGCCGACGCAGGACCTGGCCAAACAACTGGCCGGTGATTCCGCGGAACATGCGGAGATGCTGGGATCCTTACTTGATCGCGACGAGGAGCCCTGGCACAGTTCGGAGTCGGGCGGCCTGCTGCGGGATGTAGTCTATGGGTTCAACGATGGACTGACGGCCAATTTCGGATTGATTGCCGGAGTCATCGGGGCCGAGGTAAGTGCTCATTTTATTCTCATTTCAGGGATATCGGGAATGATCGCCGACGCCTTGTCGATGGGGGCCTCCGGCTTCCTGGCCGCAATGAGCGAGAAAGAGGTCTTTGAACATGAAAAAGCCATGGAAGCCGAAGAAATCCGCGTGATGCCGGAACTGGAAGCCGAAGAACTGGCCATTATCTATGAGGCCAAGGGACTGACCAGAGATAATGCCCGCCGGATGGCCGCCGATATTATGCAGACCCCCGAAAGGGCGCTTTCCGATATGATTCATGAGGAACTCGGACTTGCCGAACCTCAGATTACGCCGTTCAAAGAAGGTTGGGTCACCGGTCTGGCTACGGCTATCGGCGCCATCATTCCTGTTATACCTTTTTTGTTCTGGCATGGAACCGTGGCTATAATTTTGTCTTTCATCATCGCAATGGCAGCTCATTTTCTGGTAGGCGCCGCGCGCAGCTTCTTTACCGGACGAAGTATCTTTCGCAGCGGACTGGATATGTTCGTCGTTGGTTTCGGGGTAGCTGTGGTTGGTTATCTGATCGGAAATTTCATCTTCGCCCGATTATGACGAAGTTCCGGAAATGTCACATAAGAAGGTGTAACCTTTTGAGCTTCAGATGATCAAACAGGTATCCACTTCAAAAAGATAAGGAATGCCAAAATCTCGCAGAAATCCTTAGAAGAAGAATCAACCTCTATGTACACAATGGTTTCACAATGTTCACAAAAGCAAATACATAGCGTACATTGTGAGATTCATTGTGTTCGTTGTGGTCAATAAAATCTCATATGAAAAAAGTTGAGGATATTTTGAATATGCCCAATTCAACCGACATAGCAGAGGTGGACCATTTTATCATCATTGGCGACCGGCTTCTTCTGAAACCGCGTCAGCAGGAGAATGTGACCGAGGGCGGATTGTACCTGCCTCCCGGAGTCAAGGAAAAGGAAAAAATACAGAGCGGATATGTTTTGAAAACCGGACCCGGATACGCTGTTGCCCCGCCGCTCGACGAAGACGAGCCGTGGAAGGAGTCGTCCCGCCATCCGCAGTACATCCCGCTGCAGGCGAGTTACGGCGACCTGGCTATCTACCTCCAGAACCAGGCTTACGAGCTGGAATACAAGAATAAAAAGTACATCATCGTTCCGCAGTCGGCCGTGTTGATGCTGATTCGTGAAACAGATTTGTAACGTCGGGACATCAATGAACATTGAGAATTGATCATTGAACATTTCGGAGGGCTGGAAAGAAATGAGTACGATCACTCCAAATAAAAATTGTCAATAATAAATGTTCAACAAACAATATCCAACGTGCACATTGTGCGATATGCAATCACCAGTATTCAGGAACTTACCGGTTTGCTTTTCCTCTCCTTCTTGTCCGGTTGCTCCTTTCGGAATCTTTTCTTTCTGCCCAGCATGGCAATGGTCGGCCAGCGCCCTGAAGTCACCTTTACTGCAATAGCAAGGACAGCCAGCAATATTGCGATACTCAATAAGATACCCGGGAATGCCCGGGCCAGTAAACCAAAATTACTCATGTCGTTTTACAGGATGTGATCAGAGAGCCAGTGACTGTGGATGTTAACTGTTTATCATGAGAAATATTTCATGGCGCCTTTTCATCAGAGGAATCCTGGATAATGGAATTTTCCGCAGGAGGATGATCCGGGGCACTCAGAAGCTGCCCGGTTCCCGTTCCATAGCCGTAGACAAGCTTTCCGCCATAATCGGCCGTCAGGTATAACAGGCATAAACCGGCCAGCGCGGCGATGATCAATCCGGTCCGGAGACCACGTTTGATAAGAGGCTTATCCCAGGTGAGAGCCAGCCGAATGGTGACATAGAAGGCGAAAAAAAGCAGCGTATACAGCGCCAGTTCGGAATGAGATTGCAGCGTCTTCTCAGCGGCCGGCCTGATCGGGATACTATTCTCTGCCGCCTGACCGCTGAAATAGGCAATCGCTGCGAAAATCGCGCCGGCAGCGTATAACAGGGTGACGATCGTCGGGTTCCACCACTTTCCGGGCACGAAAAAAGCCAGAATATCAAAAACGAACGCCAGAATGAGAATCGCGATGGGGAAATGGACCAGAAGCGGATGGACATTGGGCGCCCACGAGGGGATCATGCGGGATCAGTTTTTTGTCGATTTATGGTAATACTAAAGGGATAATAACCATTTTCAGCCAACTGAACGAGTATGTCTTTTTGCTTCGGAAGATAGTTTATGACAGGAAAGTAAATTAAGAATCCCGCTATTTTACTTTAAGGGCTGAAAGTAAAATAAAGCTTTCGTTATGATAGGAAAGTAAACTAAGAATTGAGATATTTTACTTTAGGAGCTGAAAGTAAACTAAGGCGGCTGGATTATGAATATTGAAGAGTACCATGCGGGGGATTACAGGAAAGGAAACGGGTATCGGTATTTCGTTCCTACCCTCATTAATCATGAATGGCACTGGAGTACTCCGGAACTTAATACTCTCCTTGAAAAGGCTTCGCGGAAGCTCGGAGAATTAAATTCCTTTGCTAATCTGGTGCCGAATATTGATCTGTTTCTACAACTTCACGTATTGACGGAAGCGGTCATTTCAAGCAGGATTGAGGGGACACAAACAAACATTGATGAAGCTCTTCTTTCCGAAGAAGACGTTGCACCTATGCGCAGGGACGATTGGAAGGAAGTCAGGAATTATATACAAGCCCTAAATACGGCGATAGGGGAACTGAAGAGATTCCCTGTTTCATCCCGCTTGATCAGAAATATTCACGCCCTGTTGCTGCAAGGAGTACGGGGGGAGTATAAACTACCGGGGGAATTCAGGAGAAGCCAGAATTGGATTGGCGGTGCAACGATCAATGATGCTGTCTTTATTCCACCGGATCATCTCCTGGTAAACGAGCTAATGAGTGATTTGGAGAAATTCCTGCACAATAATAAGATTGAGGTGCCCGATCTGGTTAGAATTGGAATAGTTCATTACCAATTCGAAACCATTCATCCTTTCCTGGGTGGAAACGGCAGGATGGGCCGTCTGCTAATCACCCTGTCTCTTGTGAGCAGGGGCATACTCAACAAGCCGTTGCTGTACTTGTCCAAATTTTTCGAAAAGAATAAAGACATCTACTATGATAATCTGATGAGGGTTCGTCGGAGCAGCGATCTGACACATTGGTTGCGATATTTTCTTATCGGGATAACTCAGACAGCGGAGGAGGCCGCTGAAACACTTCAGAAAGTGCTACACTTGAAAAATTCTTTGGAAATCAGGATCCGGAAATCCTTTGGCAGACGCACACGCTCCGCATTGCAATTGATGGATCATTTATTCGAAAGCCCGATTGTTCAGATAAGAGAAGTGCAACAAATATCTGCCCTTAGCCGCAAGGCGGCCGGTGACCTCGTACACACCTTTGAAAATGAAGGAATTCTTCATGAATTTACCAGGCAAACGCGCAACAGGGTCTACGAATTCAGACAATACCTAGATTTATTCAGGTGATGGCAGATCATCAACTATCATTTGAAAACTTCCGTGCATTTGCTATTATCTTTTGCATCATGTATTTATAAAATGGGTTGATGAATCTTAAAGCATCTGTTTCCGCCATGAAAAAAGTGATCTTGTCCGTCCTGCCTGTTTTTTTGATCCTCCTAAGTTCCATTCCGGTTTGTGCCCAGCTTCGTCTGCCGGATATTTTTTCTGACAATATGGTTCTGCAACAGCAGACTACGGTTACCTTTTACGGATGGGCGGGTCCCACCGAGAAGGTTAGCGTGGTGGCAAGCTGGAATCCCGGTGACACGCTGAAAACGGTTGTACCTGCCAGTGCCAGGTGGTCGGTCCCTCTGAAAACCCCGAAAGCGGGCGGAACCTATCAGATCACCGTCATTGGCGATACAACCCTTGTGATCCATAACATCCTGATCGGTGAAGTCTGGCTTTGTTCAGGCCAGTCGAATATGGCGTTCAGTGCCAGCTGGCATCCCGATCATTTCAAAAAAGTCATTCAGCAGGCCCGTCATCCTCAGATTCGTCTTTTTAAGATTGATAAAATAACAGCGTCTTATCCGCAGGAACTGGTACGCGGATCCTGGAAAATATGCACGCCGCGAAGCATGAAAACATTCAGTCTCGCCGGCTATTTCTTTGGCCGGGAGCTTCACCAAAAGCTGAACCGGCCGGTGGGACTCATTGAATCGGCCTGGGGTGGTACGCCCGTTGAAACATGGACGCCCATCGAAATATTCAACCGGAACCCCCATCTGGCGGTATCGGCTGCAAAACTGAAGCCCGTTCCATGGTGCCCGGTCCGACCTGCCGTTGCTTTCAACGCCATGATCCATCCGATCATTGATTTCCCGATTGCCGGGGTGATCTGGTATCAGGGAGAGGAGAATACGGCTAATCCCTCAACTTACGAGGAGGCGTTCAGCGACATGATCTATTCCTGGCGTGGATTGTGGCGGAAAGATTTCCCTTTCTATTTTGTGCAGATCGCCCCTTTCACATATGGAAAGGCTCCAACGGCGGCATTGGTCCGCGAGGCGCAATTGCAGACCTACCGGCATGTGCCCAAAACCGGGATCGTGGTCACAACCGATATCGCGCCCGACGCCACCAACATTCACCCGCTCGATAAACTCGACGTTGGGCAGCGGCTGGCACGATGGGCTTTGGCCAAGACCTATCATGAGAAAGGAATCGTATATTCGGGTCCGTTATACCGGTCGATGGAAGTAAAAGGCGATAAAGCGATCATCCATTTCGATTTTGCCGGAGAGGGATTGATGAAGAAAGGCAAGAAGCTGCGTGATTTTGTTATCGCAGGTGAGGATCATCAGTTCGTTCCTGCCACGGCAGAAATTCAGGACAGCACCGTTGTTGTTTACAGTCCGAAGGTGGAACACCCCGAAGCAGTGCGAATGGGCTTCACCAACACCGCCATGCCCAACCTGTTCAACAAAGCCGGCCTGCCCGCCTCGCCATTTCGCACAGATGACTGGAAAGTTGGGATGGGGAAATGAACTGATCTATGAAGTCAAAACCGATCGAATTGATATGCTTACTATATGGCGCACCAGCCAACAACCACCCGCTCACATGAAATAATGGTTGCCTTACAAGCGCATCAGGAGAGTGCGGAAGTTCCCGGTGATCTTGGGTCGCTTTCCAGAAAAATTGTTGCCATGCTATTCCAATCATACAAATCTGAATTGTCTTACTATACATAAAATCATTATCCTCTGACTATTTTCACGGGACATGTAATAACCCGATATGTACATAATATGGATAAAGATTATTTGATGGAAAATAGTGGAGAACTCACACGCTCTGCATCCGATGGTGATCAATCGACCTATATTTCCCCGGGCTTAAAGGCCAATCTGCTGATGGCGGCCATAAGAAATGCCTGCAGGTTTTATTCTGATTTTTTCAACAAACCCATCTCCGATTTTAACTATCCCGTGCTCCTCGATGAATACAAACAGGTGCTGGCATACGGCCGCTCGTTTGGCCTGTTTAAAGAAGGAGGTATTCATGAAAAGGACCATCTTAATCTTTGGTGCCTTGCTCAGGTCCTTTCTCCTGAAATTTACATTGAGTCGGGTGTATTTATAGGCAGTTCCCTTCATGCATTCATTGAATCCCGAAACATCAAGAGGATCATTGCCATCGACCCGGATCTTAGCATGCTGAAAATCCCACAGTGGAAGATCCCACAAGCGGAATTAATCGACGATAAAGATTTTTCACAAATCAATATTGATTTTTCGGGTGAAATGACCATCGTATATTTTGATGATCACATTAATACTGCTGAACGAATTATTCAGGCGTACGAGAAAAGGATCAGGTATGTCTTGTTCGACGACTCAACGGGATTCGAGGGAATTTGCCAACGATTATATCCCGCAGTTCCTACGATCCCGATGATAATGAATTCCGGAATATTGAATCCAGGTGACGAAGTGTCCTGGTCCTTTAATGGGGAAATCCGTGTTTCCTTAACCATCACACAAGCAATGATAGATAAGTGTCTTAAGGCGAAAGACTTGATAAAAAAATATGCCAGACTTCCCGATTTGGGAGAATTCATCCCGCAATTGCATCCGGAAAAGACATTCGATACGGGTAAATTTCTGGTAGAGCTATACAGCCATTAATTCAAGGCCTTTTATTCTGTGCTTAGCGGCTTACCGCAGTGAGTTAGCTATACTTTTTTAATAATAACGAAGAAGATTTCTACCACCTGATCAATCAGGAAGAGAAGTCATCCGGACTGAAACTGTAATTCCCGTTTTATGAGAGATGAATCGCAGCTATAAGTTATTTAGCTGCATAAGATTAAGAATCCTTGCCAACTGACGGTTTCAGGTATATAAACTATATCGGTGAGGAGCGCCTGCTAAAGCATACCTTCAGTAATATCCGCTTTCTTCATTATTGTAGTCTGGGTACCCTTTTTTAACACTTTACTTCCATGAACAGGGATAGAAACTATTTTACCCCCGTCACGTTGAGAATAGATATGATGAGATCCTTTAATCCGTCTGAGTACCCATCCCTGTTTTTCAAGGACTTTTGCAAGATGTTTGCCTGATACAGATTTCAAACCGCGAGTTGGAAAACTTCATCCTCCGGCCCCGTAGGGATATCCTCACCGGCAACTTCCAGATACCCTTCAATGGCTTCCCGGATATTGGCCTTGACCTCTTCGAGAGTCTCCCCTTCACTCACGCAACCGCTAAGGGCTGGAACTTCCGCCCAATAACCACCCTCTTCTGCTTTATGAATGATTACGTTGATTGTCATTGTATCTCAATTGTTTTTTACACTATAACGAAAGATAGCCACTCAGAATTTTATTACAAATCATTTTTTGCACTGTGACAAAAGGTGGGGTAAACACAATTGCCTTGTTACCCTCTTGTAATCAGACGAGTTTTGATTTATTTAATACAAGTCAAAATGGGGCGTTCTTCCAATTTTGTTCCATCATAGTTCTACCCTAAAGATAGGCTAAAAAGCATAAGGTCTTGCAACGAATGATGCTGCAAGATCTTATTTTATTCATTTCGTGCCCTGGACTGGATTCGAACCAGCACGCCGTTTCCAGCACTGCCCCCTCAAGA
>CAZNHE010000128.1:0-7753 GCA_964572735.1 uncultured Chitinophagales bacterium
ACCCGAAGTGGCTCCGATGATTACGGCTTTCGGCATCGCCTGCCTTTTCCCCGGGCAGCCATCGTCATGGAATATTTTTTCAGGAAGACACCGGCATCAGCACTCCAAAACGGCGGCGGACCAGTTCAAACGCACCGAACAGGACGCTGCTGTAAACCAGTGCTGAGAGCACCCCGTATTGGCAAAATGGGATTCCTGCGGCATAACAGGCTATCAGTCCGCTGAAGGTGTGCGGGTACATCCCGTCGATCAGCCAGACGCTGAAGTTAGTGATCAGAAAGAAGAGAATGGAACCGAGGAGTGAGGTACCGATAATTCCACCAACCGACACGCGGCCTCTGAGCAAAAATCCTATACAGACGATCAATACGAAGCTTCCGTAAATGGCTATCATCCCCGAATGCAGGCCTAATATAAGATCTGTCAGGAACATAATGACGACGGGCACGGCAAAGGCAACCCATTTCCGGGCGAAATAAGCTCCTCCGAAAAGTGCGATGGCTGTAATCGGCGCGAAATTCGGCGGGTGCGGCAACAAACGTGAGGCGGCAGCCAAAACAATCAGGCCGGTCAGGGTAAGAAAGCGTGGTTTAAACATGGAAATACTCCGGGATTCTCAGTTAGCAATGGCTAAAGTACGATAGGTTAAATATAGGATTTTTGATCTGCAAGTGAAAAAGGGATTGTAGGTTACAGGTTGAGGAGTATCCAGAACCATGATTGACAAATGGTTGATCATGGCTCATCTTTGTCTGCCGGCTCGAGCGCCTTCAATCCCTGGTTTTTGGCCTTAAGAGCAAGTTTTGAATGTTTGATTTCAACGGTTTTCAGCAATTGGATGCATAGCTTTTTGTCCTCTTCGGCAAGCTCGTCAAACAAAATAGAGCCTACCTTTGCCATGCGCCGGAAGCATTGAAAGAGGATGCGCTCACCGGCGGGACTCATTTTTATTAACCGTGCTCGTTTGTCGGAGGGATCCGGGCGTTCGGTGATGAATCCAGAGGCTTTCAACCGGTTCAGGATGTCAATTCCGGTCGAGAGTTCGGAAAGGTGTTGATGGATGATATCGGTTTTCCGGGATTCCCTGAGTTGCCGGATGGAAGTCAAATAGTAAAAGCCCTCCAGCTGAATGTCCGGAAGATCCCGCAACACCTCCCGGCTGTAAATCTGACCCATGGAAGCAATTCTTCCCAGCAATTTCAGCAGGATATTGTCGATTTGCGGGGGCAGAATACCTCCGGCAATTTCTCCGGTATTCTCCTCTTCCCGCTTTTTTATAAGATAATGACGACAAAAATCCTCAATACCGGCCTCCGGATACTGTTCATCAAAACCGGCCCACGCATTAATCAGCTCAACAGCCTTATTCGCCATGATATATTCTATTCGTATTAATTATGTATAATTTACAACGGATTTTTTGTATTTGGTCTTTTCACTTTTATCTTTCAGTCGAACTAACAACGAAAACGATATAAAAATAAGAATATTTATTCGAAATGAATGTATAGAATTTGTTGAAGGTCTTCTCACGAAGATACGGAAACAGGTTCAATAGAAGCATTCACCGGTGTTACACCAATGATGAATGTCCGGTTAATAAAAGATCGCTTCCCGGTATCGGGCGCAGGGCGATGTGCTGATTTTAGCTAAGACCGGTTCATCTCTTCGGAACCCGGCGGGAATTTGCGAGAGATATTTCACCTAAAATAACCTCGAATCAATATGGAACCAATTGTAAAAATAAAACATAAGGGGCCACCCCTTGGGATGCTGGCCATAATTTTTACCGTCCTCTTTAATGTGGGACTCTCTTTTGTCATTTCCTTTTCGGCTGCATCCGCTCATTATCCCAACCCGGCGGCAACGGCGGAAACAATAGCAGCGTATTTTCGCAATCATCCCCGGGATGTATTGATGTGCGCATTTTTCCAGTTCGGCTCCGCCATTCCTCTGGGCTTGTATGTTGTGAATGCGGTAAGCCGGCTGCGTTTTTTAGGCATCAGGGCGGCAGGAACGTACATCGCGCTTTTTGGGGGATTGATGACCGTATTTATGGTAGCTTTATCCGCACTGGTCAATTGGGTGATGGCTTATCCGGGAATGGCAGCGAACACACCCGTAATCCGTGCTTTGTATTACATGGGATTCGCCATAGGCGGGGTCGGATTTTCAGTGCCGCTCGGACTTTTTTTCGCGGGGGTATCGATTACTTCCGGTTTTGCCCGAATCCTGCCCAGGTGGATGGTGGTGTTTGGCATCCTGCTGGCCGTTTGCGGTGAATTGAGCTGGTTCAGCCTGGTTCTCCCGGAATGGCTCTTCTTTATTCCCCTGACACGATTTTTTGGTTTTATCTGGCTTATCATTGCAGGCTTTATGCTGCCCAACGTGAGAACAGAGAAGCAAAAGACTTCACAAAACCAGGCATAACAACCATGTAATGTTTCGTAGCGGGTGTGGCGGCCTTTTTGCCACAATGGCCACAATGAATGTCACAATGTTCATTATGTGTCTGCCCTTGTGGACGTTGTGGAACCTTTGTGACCATTGTGGCTTTATTCTTCAGGCCGATCCTACAGATATAATGCGGAGAGATTAAACTCCCATTAAATTAACATTTGCTTATTAATGAACAAATGTTAATTTAACTCGTCACAAAGTTTCTATCTGTGGCTGGCGAAGACGGATTGGTAGTTGAAGAAAGGCGCCTGAGGAGGATTTCCCGGACGAGTGTTTTTTATCATTAAAGGTAATTGTTTATACGGAACACATGCCATGAATCATAAAGTCGATCAATTCCGAAGTGGACTATTGGGGGTTCTCATAAAAAGATATCTTTCATTTGGCGAAAACAACACCCGATGGGGCAGACGTCCGGCTCTCCCTTCGTTGTTTCTTGTCATACTGATACTTTTAATGGTTTCCTGTTCATCCGGTAATCAATACAATTTTTATATCGCTCCCGGTGGAAATGACGCGGGATCCGGAACAAAAGATCATCCTTTTGCCACCTTCGAAAGAGCGCAGAAGGCGGTTAGAAACGTTCTTAAAAATGAGAAATCCCGAAAAGGAATTACGGTCTGGGTCCATGGCGGGACGTACCGGTTTACAAAAACATTTGTGCTTGACAGCCTTGATTCGGGTACAAAGCAAGCTCCTGTAGTGTATCGTTCGGTGCCGGGTGAGAAGGTCTATCTCGTGGGAGGCCGGGAGATCAGTCCTTCCGCCTTTAAGCCGGTTCACGATCCGAATATCCTTCACCTGCTTCACTCCGGTGTACGTGATCATGCCTATGCGCATGTGGTTCAGGCCGATCTCAGGTCGTTAGGGATTACCGATTATGGAGAACTGAAGCAGCATGGCCATTCCCTGCCGGTCGTTCCCGCACCGATAGAACTGTTCTTTAATGACAATCCCATGCAGCTTGCCCGGTACCCGAATTTGGGAGAAATTGCAATGGGAAAAGTGATTGATCCGGGTTCTATCCCGAGAGTCGGCGATTATTCCGGTCGGGGCGGGACCTTCAAATATACCGATCCGCGTGAGTCGCGCTGGGCCGGTCTGAAGGATGTCTGGCTCCAGGGAACATTCAAATGGGGATATGCCGACGACATGATCCGGGTAGCTTCCATCGATACGGTGAAGCACGAAATAAAGCTCGCCTCACCCCACCTGTATGGTTTGGGAAGCGGACAGCCTTATCAGCAGTATGTTGCCCTGAATATTCTGGACGAACTTGATGAGCCGGGTGAATATTATCTGAACCGGGACACGGGCATCCTCTACTTTTGGCCGCCCCAGAAATTGCAGGGCTCCCAAATCGTCGTCTCCATGCTTGATAAGCCGTTCATTTCTCTGATCAATGCATCCCATGTCGTCATCCGGGGCTTTACGATTGAAGACGGGCGGGGCCTGGGAGTATACATCGAAGGAGGGGGGTATAACCTGATTGCCGGATGTGTAATTCGAAATATGGGAACCGCGGGCATTCTGATGGGACAGGGGTCGGAAGCCGTTCCCGGACATTCGGGCCTGGACGGCAAGAACTATAAGGGAGTGGCGGTAAGTGGAAAAATCGGGGACCTGATTACACATCTTTATAATGATAAGGCCTGGAACCGCCATGCCGGAACTCATCAGAGAGTGGTTTCGTGCGATATCTACAACACAGGTTCAGGAGGTGTGTTCCTTGGCGGCGGGGATAAGGTAACGCTTACGCACGGACACTCGTCGGTAGTCAACTGCCGGATCCATGATTATAACCGGCGCAACAAATTTCTCTATGCCGCCATTGATGTGGATGGCGTCGGCAACTATGTGGCACATAATGAAATTTACAACTCGGGCTATCAGGGAATTTATGTGAATGGGAATGATCATATTTTTGAATACAACATCATTCACGACGTGGCAATGAACTCTGACGACGTCTCGCCCTGGTATATCGGCCGGGACCCGAGCGACCGGGGCAATATTGTGCGATACAATTTCTTTCATCATATCGGCCGGCGCGACCGCATGGTAATGGGCGTATACCTGGACGATGGCGCCTGCGGGACTACCATCTTCGGAAATGTATTCTATAAAGTCGGTACGTATGGGACGGTGTACAGCAATTCGGGATCTGATAACATCGTTAAAAACAATATCTTCATTTCCTCTTACGGCCCGGCGGTACACCTGAAATCGATGTGGTATGATTTCGGGAAAAGCGAAGTTCAATGGGCTTTTGGTCCGCACGGAATCTACCGAAAACGTCTTACCGAATCGGTCGATATTCACAAACCGCCCTACAGCACACGGTATCCGAAGCTGCAGCATTTCCTCGATCTCCTCCCGGACGGCAAAACCTATTCGGGGATGCGCCCGTCAGGGAACGTGATGGAATGGAACGTGGTGTATAATTGCCCTCAGGCATTACGGCTCACCGCACCTTATGCACGGTTTGATTCACTCAACAACTACATCACGAATGAAAATCCCGGTTTTGTCGATATGGAACATCTGAATTTCCAGCTAAAGGATAATTCGATTGTCTATAAGAAGCTCAAAGGCTTTAAGAAGATTCCCTTTGATAAAATGGGAGTAAAGCCGGATAAATACCGGACCCAATAATCAGCGACGGTGCCAGTTGTTTGTTTGAAGGAAATCAGTCAGGCTTTTCATGGTTGGGTTTTCCCTGCGAAGTGAGGTGATATCCGCCCGGTATCCTGACTCTTCAAACCAGCGAAACATGGTGGTATTCTCTTCACCTGATTGGTCTCTCCAATCGTTCCAGGAAACGCGTGAGTGTGAGACGTCATTTCCCTGTGCCTCGCTGAATATTTTTGCGGTTTCAGACATAGTTAGCTCGTCGCCGGCAAGTTCAATGCTCTTGTTCATCCACTTTTCGGGATTGATGAAAACCTGCGTGGTAAAAATGCCGATGTCGTCGACCGCGATTTGCTGTAGTGGAGTGTCGGGACTCAATGGATTGAGCAGACGACCCTCAAGAATTTCCTTTCGGGATCGCACCCAGTTATCCATGAAAAATACGGGACGCAATATCGTAGCCGGAAGGTCGAGTTTTCGGATTTCATTTTCTATCTCCCATTTGCTTTCAAAATGAGGGATGCCCGTTTTCCGTTCGGCTCCGCCTACCGAGCTGTATACAAAGTGCTTCACGCCGGCATCCTTCGCGGCCCGGGCAAAAGCTTTCCCCTGTTTAACTTCGCCTTCTACACCGGCAGTATATGAATTCTGTACACTGAAAGCGCCGTACACACCGTCGAGTGCCCGATCAATGGCGGGTCGATCCAAGAACTCTCCTTCAACGACTTCCATGTCCATTTGGGCAAGTTTTTGAGCTTTTTCCTGATTCCGGTCCCTGGTAAGCGCACGAACCTTAAAACCCTTTTCCTTCAGATGCCGTGCAACCGCCCCTCCCTGCTGCCCGGTTGCTCCGCTTACAAGTATGGTATATTGATTTGGTTTCTCAATCATGACAATTTGCTTTTAGGTGATTGTCGAAATATTGTTTTGACACCCTACAACAAGAAATTGTGAAGATCCGTTGCTCCGGCGGATGCGGGAACGGGTGGAATTTCAAAGGCTCCCGGAGGCGGAAAATGATCAGATCTGTCATCTCATGCTATCGTTGCAACCGATTCGTTATATTGATGCAACCAGGATTTAATGGAATATGACATGGCGGCATCAGAGAAAAAAAGAATTATATGGTTCGGGATGAAGGTGACTCCCGAGCAGAAACGCAAAATCAAGCATCTGGCATCGTTTCGCGGGGTTTCGCAAGAAGAAGCGGTGCTTGAGTTGATCGACCGGGCATTGGATGAGGAAGGAATGGTGGCAGAGCATGGATCATTTTATCAAAAATTTAAAGACCATATAGGAAATCTGGAAGGGCCTTCCGATCTCTCAACGAATCCGAAATATTTTAAAGATTTTGGACGATGAGGATTTTAGTTGATACTGGTGCACTGATTGCTCTTTTAAATAAGCGAGATCAATTTCATTTGTGGACAATAAGAATGATTTCGCAGATGCCGCCTCCTTTTTATACCTGTGAAGCAGTGTTGACAGAGACACATTTTTTAATAGCAAACCATTTCCAATCAGTTCAGGATTTATATGCTTTGGTAGACGAAAGGGGTATCATCTGCGATTTTTCATATCAGGAACAATATGCCCGAGTGCATCATATTATGAACAAATACCGCGATCTGCCCGCTTCTTTTGCCGATGCCTGCCTGGTATCGATGGCTATAAATAAACCCGGAAGTCAGGTTTTTACCCTCGATCGCCACTTTCACATTTACCGTGCCGGACGCAAAAAAAATCCCGTCAATCATCCCCTCTTGAATAGCGCAGCAGAACCACAGAGGGGAAAGCTTGATATATATTAAAATAACTAATCAACCCGAGAGAACTCTAAGTACTCCAAACTTTAAGTACTTTAAACCCAATGCGGTTTATTTTGCCATAATGAACACCAAGAATCTCACAATGTTCACGATAAATCTTCCTCCGTGTAACCTTTGTGTGGTTCATTTCCCTAATGCTGTTACGGCTCACGGCCCGTCAGTCCGAGCAGACGGTCCTGCAGAGGGGCGTCTTCAGGGACATCAATCTTCGGACCGAAGATACCCATTGCACGCCATTCTTCGGCATTTGGTTCCACGAATGTCCACAAACCTTCGACCAGATCATCGGGCATGGCTGTGTTCAGTCCGAGTGCTTTTGAAATATCGTACACCCGGAGTCCCCGGAAAAGGGTGATGTGCTGAAGGGCATCCCACGCCGGAAAGTCGCCGTACGAAAAATGCACCGTTTGTTCCAGGTCGTCAAGATCGCGCACCGCGGCAATCGCCTTGTCCGCATAACGGACGTAATTTTCCTTCGGTGCATTTCCCAAAAGATCTCCGTCGAATTTGTTCTTTCCCGCTTCCTCCAGTGTTTTCCCGTCGAGCATATCCGGCACCCAGGCATCGTCATACGTATGGTAGTTGATAATCTCGCGAAGCGTGTACGTCCTGCTCTTATCGAAGCTGGGGAAATCCTCCGGCATATCCATGGCCCATTGTTCATCCCTTATCTTTCCGACAATCTTTTTAAGCTCCTCGTTGGCAAGAATGAATGTCTCTTGTGTGGTCATCGTGTTTCTCCTTGTTGTTTAATGGCTTCTTGGTGTTGCAGCAATTATAACATAAATGCTCTTCATTTCCATCCCTCGTTTTCCTTGCACATTCCCAACGGG
>CAZNHE010000129.1:0-7744 GCA_964572735.1 uncultured Chitinophagales bacterium
TCCGGCAGCATCTTACTCCTGATCTGGAGATCGAAGGGGTGCTCCTGACGATGTACGATAACCGGACGCGGCTTTCCAACCAGGTTGCCCAGGAGGTCAAACGCTATTTCAGTGACCGGGTTTTTTCAACGGTGGTTGCCCGTAATGTGCGCCTCGCCGAGGCACCGAGCTTCGGGAAACCGGTATTATTATACGACTCGATAAGTGTGGGAGCGAAGAACTACCTGGCACTCGCACGGGAAGTAATCACGCGCAACAAGAAATTATTCAAGAACAGCCCGATATTCGCCACGGAATAGGGAATAACTGCGGCCAAAATGAGCGAAGACAGATGGCAAAAAGAAAAGCACTTGGCAGAGGGCTGGGGGCCTACTTCCCGGATCTGAGCGAGACGGGAGAAGAGCAGCAGCCTGAGGAAACGACCGCCGATACCCATCCTTACATCGGCAACGGTGAGCGTGTAAACGTGATCTTACATATTCCGGTAACCGACGTGCGCCCGAACCCCAACCAGCCGCGCCGTGAATTTGATGAACTAAAGCTGCAGGAGTTGTCGGATTCCCTGAGGGAACACGGACTCATACAGCCTATTACCGTCCGGTTTGTCGGAGAAAGGCGGTATGAGTTGATCAGCGGTGAGCGCAGGCTGCGGGCGGCCCGTATGGCCGGGTTTCGGGAGATTCCGGCGTATGTGCGCGAGGTTGAAGACGAACAGTCGCTTGCTCTCGCACTGGTGGAAAACGTCCAGCGGGAGGAACTCAATCCTATCGAAGTTGCGATGGGATATCGCCGGCTTATTGATGAGTGCAGTTATACCCAGGATGAGGTCTCCCGGAAAGTAGGTAAGAGCCGGAGCGCCGTGGCTAATTTCCTGCGTCTGCTGAACCTCCCGGACACGATTCAACGGGCTCTGAAGGATGGAAAGATATCAACCGGCCATGCCCGCGCCCTGATCACCATTGACGATCCGGAACTCCAGCAACGGATCCTCGACAAGACGATCGCCGAGGATTATTCGGTGCGCCAGATCGAAGATGCCGTCCGGCGCCTCTCAAAAGGCAAACCAAAACGGCGGAAGAGCACCGTTGAAAAGGATGCGGTCGATTTCGGACTCAACGAGCTTTCCCGACAACTGCGCCATAAACTTAGTACGAAAGTTCAGATCAAAAGAAAAAACCAGGGCGGGGAAATTCGTATAGAATATTATTCGGACGAAGATTTGGATCGTCTTATCAGTGTTTTTGAATCGTTGTAAAATGGCTACCGGGAGCTTGCTTGCCCTTGTATTTGCCTTAACGTTCTTTTGGCAACAGGCTCAGGCTCAGCAGTACCAGATGGTCTCATCCGGGCACGGCATCTTCTCACCGACGCCGCCCGATACGGTTCCACTACCCAAAAAGGTAATGTTCCGGTCCATGATTCTCCCCGGATGGGGTCAGATCACCAACAGGCAGATTTGGAAAGTACCGATCATATATGCGGGCCTGGTGGGCATGACCATCTGGGGAATCCACATGACGAAAACTTACCACGATCTGCGTGCCGCTTACTATAATATACTGGCCGATCCTTCCACCAATTTTCATACCGATCAGAGATATGGTCCGACTCCGGCCTACCTTAAGGGACAAAGTCCCAATAAGTTACGCACCTTGAGGGATTATTATGAAAATCAGAGAGATCTGGTTTTCCTGGGTGCGGGTCTGGTCTATGGATTGAATATTGTGGATGCTTATGTGTTCGCCCAATTACGGGATTTCGACGTGAGTAAGGATCTGAGCGTTCGTGCCCGGCCGACCCTCTTCCCGGGGCCGAAAACGGGCATGGGGGTCTCTCTTAATTTCAGGTTCAATGCCGGCAATTAATTAAGAAGGGCCTACAAAGGCAGGTTCGGGCATTTTTCAGCGTTCCGTTATATCCAAATCTTTGGAAATCTATGGCTGAAGGTGAGCCGCTGAAAGCTTATGTTTTTATTCAATGCTTCTAAAGAAATCGCGTAAGCAACGCAATCACTAATAAAAATCGTTTACTATGGAAGGAAAAGGCGAAAATGGCAAAGTGGACCGGTTTCCCGATAAATATCATGATGAACTGGCGGGCAACATGTGGAGCATCTTCAAGATCATGGGAGAATTTATCGAGGGATATGACCGCCTGCTGAAAATCGGTCCCTGTGTATCTTTTTTCGGCTCCTCCAGAATGACCATTGGTGCCAAATATTATGACATTGCCGTTCAGCTTGCCCGGAAACTGACGGCTCACGGATTCGGTATCATCACCGGGGGCGGCCCGGGATTGATGGAAGCGGCCAATAAAGGAGCGAGACAGGGGAAGGGGAAATCAGTAGGTTTGAATATATCACTCCCTTATGAGGAGAGACCGAATACATTTGTCGATCCTGATTATTCTATCAACTTCCATTATTTCTTTGCACGTAAGGTGATGTTCGTCAAATATTCCCAGGCATTTGTAGTATTTCCCGGCGGACTGGGCACGCTCGACGAACTTTTTGAAGCGCTGACCCTGATGCAAACGAACAAAATATCCCATTTTCCGGTCGTTTTGATCGGCACAGATTATTGGGCCGGTCTCATCGACTGGATGAAGGAGACGATGATCACAAATCAAACTATCGTTGCAGAAGATCTGGACCTGTTTCATCTCACGGATGATATTGATGAAGCCGATTCTGTAATCTATAAGTTCTATCAGGAACACGAATTTAGTCCGAATTTTTAGACATATATTCCCGCGAATAAATGGAAATCGGCAAAGAGACGTTTCCAAATTATAAGGAGATATCGTATAATCTAATCGAGAGATATGGATGCAGACGGCCTCCGAAAGGGGAGGTACATGAGATTTTTTAAACGAAGTGGACAGACAGGCTGTATTCCGCTATTTTTACGGTTTGAAAGCATGCTGTCCGGATCGTAGCTTTTGTATTCTCCGTAGTTGTTTGATAATAATATCTTTTTTAGCTTCGTTTTTTTATATAAGTAACTCAAAATCTAAGTATCAACGTTATGAGGTTTATAAGTCGTATCGCCCTGGCGTCCAGTCTGATTGTACTTGCCGTTGCCGGTATGGGCAGTGTAACCCATGCTCAAACAAAGAAGGATGCCATTGAAGCTTTTAACAAGGGCTATGAACTGGTCCAGAAAGATTCAACTCAGGCGGCTATTAATAAATTTGAGCAAAGCGCTTCCATCGCCGGTAAAGTGGGGCCGGATGCCAAAGATATTCAGCAAAAGGCACAAGACCAGTTGCCCCCGCTCTATTACCGGCTTGCCGTCAATGCTTATCAGAATCATGATATAAAAGGCGCCATTCAGGGATTCCAAAAATCGGCTGAAGTGGCACAGAAATATGGTAATAAGGAGTATGTGCAACGTTCGAAAACCAACGTGCCTAAGCTTTACTACGCGCTGGCTAACAAAGAATTACAGCAGGGACAGTATCAGGATGCCCTGGATGCGTCGAACAAGGCTACCCAGCTTGACCCCAACGATGCCAAACCATACTATCAAAGGGGCCTGATCTATAAAAAGATGACCAAAATGGATGAGGCGTTGCAACAATTTGACAAGGCAGTGGCCCTGGCTAAACAGACCAATGACGTGGTAACACGGAATGCGGCGCAGAAGGCAGCCAAATATTATTTGCTGAAGGCGGGAGTGCAGGCTCAGCAAAAGAAAGATTATAAGGAAGCGGTTAATCTGCTTACTAAAGCTCTGGATTACGACAGCTCCTTTGCCAATGCCTATTATCGCCTGGCAGAGACGTATAACAAAATGGGCGAATGGGGTAAGGCATTGCAAGAGGCCGATAATGCCCTCAAGTATGAAAAGGGCAGCAAGACCGATAAAGCAAAGATCTGGTTTGAAGCCGGAGTGGCGCAGCAGGCCATGAAGAATAAAGACAAGGCATGTACCGCTTTCAAAAACGCCAGTTACGGATCTTTTAAGGCCTCTGCAGATTACAAAATCACGCAGGAACTTAAATGCAATGAAGCACAGGCCAGCCGGTAAACGATACTCACGACCTGTGAATCAAGACACTATTAAGGCCGTCGCGAAATGACGGCCTTTTTTATATTATGATGATGTTGTGAACAGGTGCTTTGTCCAACAGAGAGCTATTGATGCAGCGGCAATTTCCTTGCGGCGTTCATCAGGAAGGGTTCACGCCGTCAGCAATCCGGTCGACAATGCCGTATTCTATAGATTCGCGGGCATCCATCCAATAATCACGATCGAAATCTTCCATAATCCGCTCAATCGATTTGCCGCACCGCTCGGCGAGGATTTGCGCCGAACGTTCTTTTGTGCGCACAATTTCCCGGGCCTGAATTTCCAGGTCGCTGGCCGGACCCTGGATCATCCCGCCGATGCTCGGCTGATGGATCAGCACCTTTCCACTCGGCCAGATCAGGCGCCTGCCCTTCTCGCCGGCGGAGAGCAGGATGGAGGCCATGGAAGCCGCAAGTCCTATACAAACGGTCGATACCGGTGAGGAAATCATATTCATCGTATCAAAAATCACCAGGCCGGAAGTGACCATACCACCCGGACTGTTAAGGTAGAAGGTGATCTCTTTGCCCGGTTCAGCCGCTTCAAGATAAAGCAGGCGATTGACGACGTCCCGCGCAGAATCGTCGGTTACCGCACCCCAAAGAAAGATTTTTCGCGCTTCAAGAAATTTTTTGTTGAATTTATTCAATTCTCCCAGGCTTTCCAGCAATTCTTTTGTGTTGTCGTCATTCATAATATGTGTACTCATAATAGATAATAGTCCGTTTTCAGATGCTATACAGTTAATTACGATAAATCGGTTGAAATATTCAGAGAGAAGATCATCATTTCAACATTGGAAAACCACTGTGACAGAAAAAACAGGGTGCAGGCCGCACAGGTTATTTTTTTAAGCAGGCTCAACGCAGGTAAAAGCATTTAAGTTCCTCTTTTCCCCGGGAAGTACCTGTGACAGGAGAGAAAGCTCATAACGGAGGATCCGTTTTCCATAAAATCCGTGATTCAGAAGTTTTACATGGTATTGGAATACTTCTTTTTTTTCTACCGTTAAAAGGGAAAGTAACCACTGACAACACATTACTATGTCTGAAATTACATTAAAACAAAAAGTCATGGAGAGCATTAATAAGCTTCCTCGGGATGCCTCTCTTGATGATATTATGGAACGTATTTATTTCATTCATAAAATTGAAGTAGGGTTGCGACAATCTGAGGAAGGTGAACTCGCGGAACATGAAGAAGTTTTGAAGAATATTGAAGAATGGTAAGGCTTCACTGGACGCCTCAAGCCATTGATGACTTACATGCAGTATTCGATTTTATCATTCATGATTCGCGTTCCATCGCAAAATTATTCGTTGAGAAAATATATTATCGCGTTGATCAGCTACGACATTTTCCGAAAAGCGGAAGAATAGTTCCTGAAATTGATGATAAGAATATCAGAGAGTTAATCTATAAGAATTATCGTATCATCTACCGCCTCATAGACAGGAATCAAATTCATATTATAACCGTATTTCATTCGAGCAAAAGATTAGATGAAACACGATTTTCCGGATAGTCTGAATCAATTCTAAACCCGAGTCAATAGGCACGTTCATAACAGGCAGCAAAAAAAAATCCACATAGTCGATCTATCCGCCGAATCCATGATTCAGGCGCTTTACGTGGTATTGGAATTTCCCTTATCTTACGGGACATCAGGATCACCATCAAAAATTTGATTAAATCGATATGTCACAATCTACTATCGAACAACTTGCTGTCGACACCATACGTACCTTGTCAATGGATGCAGTTCAAAAGGCGGGCTGCGGGCACCCGGGTATGCCCATGGGGATGGCTGACGCCGCCTATGTACTTTGGACCCGCTTCCTGCGACATGATCCTAAAGATCCGAAGTGGTTTGATCGTGACCGGTTTGTCTTGTCGGCCGGCCACGGTTCAATGTTATTATATAGCTTGCTATACCTGACAGGTTATGATCTTACGCTTGAAGACCTTGAACAATTCCGCCAGTGGCAAAGTAAAACGCCGGGCCATCCTGAATATGGACATACCGCCGGAGTTGAGACGACCACCGGCCCGCTTGGGCAGGGATTTGCTACGGGAGTGGGCATGGCTATTGCCGAGGCGAGCCTGGCGGAACGGTTCAATCAGCCGGATCACAAAGTAGTTGATCATTACACCTATGCCATTTGCAGTGACGGGGACCTGATGGAAGGCGTGAGTCACGAGGCTGCATCTCTGGCCGGCCATCTGAAGCTGGGCAAGATGATTTACCTTTATGACAATAATCACATCTCTATTGACGGGAGCACCGATCTGTCGTTTACGGAAGATGTAGTCGCCCGTTTTAAAGCATATGACTGGCATACCCAGTCGATCGACGGACATGATCGCAACGCGGTCGAAAAAGCCATTATCGAAGCACAAAAGGTTCACGACAAACCGTCTCTTATTGCCTGCCGGACACATATCGGTTACGGAAGTCCCAATAAACATGACACCGCTGCTGCTCACGGATCAGCGCTTGGGGAAGATGAGGTACGTTTGACCAAGGAAGCATTGGGCTGGGATCCGGATAAGCATTTTTATGTTCCTGAGGAAGTCAAACAGCATTACGAAGAGGCTATCCAACGTGGCCGGGAGTGGCACAGCGAGTGGAAAATGAGTCTTTCGGCCTATCATGAGGTGTATAAGAAGGAAGCTGTGGAATTCGACCGGTTTATCTCAGGGAACCTGCCTGATGACTGGGACAGCGGCCTGAAGCGGTTCCCGGCGGATCCAAAAGGGATGGCAACGCGGAAAGCATCCGGAGCAGTGCTGGATTCTTTGCGGGATTATGTGCCGAACCTTATCGGTGGATCGGCAGATCTGACCCCCAGTAACAATACCCGAATGGATGATACGTCTGAGGTCACACCCGGCCATTATTCAGGCCGTTATATTCATTACGGGGTTCGTGAACATGCAATGTCTGCCGCACTGAATGGGATCACCCTGCACGGCGGACTGAAGGCTTATGGCGGGACATTCCTCATTTTTAACGATTATGCGCGCCCGGCTGTGCGTATCGCCGCCTTGTGCGGAATTCCGACGATGTTCGTCTATACGCATGACAGCATCGGATTGGGTGAAGATGGTCCCACGCACCAACCCATTGAACAGGTGATGTCGCTCCGGGCAATGCCTAAAATACATGTGGTGCGTCCGGCAGATGCCAATGAAACCATTTTCGCCTGGAAGCATGCCCTCAAGCATAAGGATGGCCCCACAGCGCTGATCCTGACGCGGCAGAATCTGCCGGTTTATGAAGAAACAGGAGCCGGTCTTGAGAAAGGCGCTTATATCCTGAAGGATGCGCCGGGCGGAACCCCTCAGGTGTTGCTGCTGGCCACCGGCTCGGAGGTTTCCATTGCGATGGATGCCTGGGAGAAATTGAATGATGAAGGGATCGGTGCCCGCGTGGTAAGTATGCCCTGCTGGGAACTTTTTGAGGAGCAGGATAAAGCGTACCGGGATGAAGTCCTCCCGCCGGAAGTAAAAGCCCGCGTTTCCATTGAAGCCGGAGCCACTCAGGGATGGTACAAATGGATCGGTTTGGAGGGCACGGCGATAGGATTAGATCATTTCGGAGCCTCTGCTCCCTATAAACAGATTTTTGAAGGGTTTGGTATCACTTCAGATCATGTTGTTGAAGCCGC
>CAZNHE010000130.1:0-7468 GCA_964572735.1 uncultured Chitinophagales bacterium
GTACTCGTTCTCCTTTAGCGGAAGATGCTCTGCCAGGTACAACCAGCCATCGGCTGCCGGCAAATTGCAAGTTCTTATTGGCAGAGGCAGAATACACTTTCATCCCGGCTAAAACGCGCCCCGGATGCTAATGTGCACCTTCCCATTATCGATGGGATCGTCGGCGGATTTGGCGTAAGTAAAACGCAACTGTCCCAGCCCGGTGTGGATCGAAAACCCCAATCCGAAAGAATATAGCCGTTGCACCAGTTCCGGGGTTCGTATCGCCCCCACCTGCATCGACGGGCGATAATAAGTCCCTGCTGCACCGAACAAAAAAGCGTAGGAACGTGCTTCCAGCAGATACCTCCACTCCAGGTCTGCCCAGACCATCCGGGAAGCCGAAAATTGTTCCTCAGCATAGCCGCGCAACGATTCGGCGCCTCCGAACCGGTACAGATCACTCTCAAAATAGGGGCCGGCCTGAAGTACGAACGCATGAACCGATGGAGTGACTACCTGCCTCCTCAAGACCGGAAAATATGGCTGTACATCTACATGAAACGACCGGTATCTTATCCTTTGCCGGGGGATCTTTGCCAGCGTGTCGCGATCAATCCATTTGAAACCGGTTTCTGCCGTTACACTCATCTGCAAGCCCCGGGTCGGGTTATCCAGATGGTCGACATTCTGATAGGCCAGCCCGAAGTCCAGAAGGGCCAGGGACGCGTTCACAACGGGATATAACAATTCTCCCTGGCTGCTCACGGCGGTGATTTCCCGCCGGATGCCTGCTGAAAGCTCTGTTGTTGCCGTTATCTGATAATCCATCCCAAGCCGGATAGAACGCTGCTGATAGCTGCTGTCTTGTTGAAAGAAGCGAAACCGAACGCCCGCCCCGAGGGGAATGCCCGCTATCCATCCCTGATGGTAGCCGCCTTCAAACCGGGTGACATATTGTTGCAAACGGTCAAACGAAAGATCCAGCGCCGAACCATTCCAGACGGCATTACGCAGCGACAGATGACCGGTACCCACGATTGTGTTGCTCCGCCCCTCGCGGGGAACGTAACCCAGAATCAGATCAAACGAATTGATATTCTTCTCAACCACCGGGTAAGCCACATAATAATCGTCTCCCTTTTTCACAATCTCCGCCTCGCCGACACGGGTAAAAAGATCCGAATTCTGAAGATGCTCCCGGCCCCGTTCCAAAACACGGTCCGTAATGATCGAAGAGTCAGGAATGCCGGCGATCCGTTCCAGGTAACCGGCATCATTATAACGCCTCCCTTCAAAAATAACCCCGCGGATTCTGGCACGGTCTCCCGGTGTAACCCTGATGCGGGCTTCCACCGTATTCGTGGAATGATCAGGATCTAACGCTCTGAGTTCTGCTCTGGCAAAGACATATCCGGTCTTTCCAAGGGCATTGATGACATCCTTCATAAATGTCTGGAGACGATCCGCCTGATAAACTGCTTTCTGCTGCACTCTGCATTGCAATTCAATCTCGCGTACCTGTTCGGGCGGTAGGAGCGTCTTCAAAAGGCTGTCATCGTTGGAAATGAGATTGATGGCTTTCCAGCGGTAACGTGTCCCCTGCCGGCCATAGACATCTATTTTGGAAGAGGCCCATTTCTGTGGGAGGCGCACAGAATCAATAACGGCATCAAAAAAGCCGTACCGGTAGCAATAGGTCATCACGCTCCTCCGGACGGCCGGGATGAGGCGTTTTTCCGGGATTCCTCCATGAAGATCGGCACGAAGTTTCTTTTCCTTCCCTGCTTCGGGATGCCAGGTGATCTGGTAAACGCCGGCCTCACCCTGAGCCTTGGCGGGCTCAACCAGGCCGAGACTCGGGATGATTGTCAGTAACAGGAGAAAAAAGCCTCTCGGAATCATATGCACGTCCGGTTATCATTTCGGATAAGATATCCGAATCCCGAACAATACGCACGGATATCGCGAAAGCCGGATACCATCCCTCATTTCCGGCATTACGTGTTTACCTGCATCGGGCGACGGTATCCCGAAATCCGGTTACTGCGGCAGGAGTTTTTTTATAAAACCGGGAATAGCAAAAGCTCCCTGATGCACTTCCATGTTGTAATAGCGGAGCTTTGCGTTCAATTTCGGAATACCGTCCCTGACGCGCCGGAGTGTTTCCTCTGAGAGCGGGCTGCTGCCCTTGCCTGCAAAAGCCATCGACCATAGCCCGGTGGGGTACAATGGAATGCTGGCAAGATACATTCTCGAAACAGCAAATAATTCTCCGAGCACGGCAAACAAATCCGAGATACTCCGGTGGTAGGCCGGTACCCACGGGCTCTCTGTCTGGGCCGTCAGGACTCCCGTCTCCGTCAGGGCATTATAACATGCATCATAGAACGCTTTGCTGAACAATCCTTCTGCAGGCCCTACGGGATCGGACCCGTCGACAATGATCACATCATAAGGTTCCTTCACATTCCTGACAAAGGCGGCGCCATCTTCATAATGCACTTTCAGCCTCGGATTCTCAAAATCGCCGACTTCAGGCAGGTATTGTCTTGAGGCCCGCACCACCGCTTCATCGATCTCCACCATATCCACCTGTTCAACTTCCGGGTGGCGCAATACTTCCCTTGCCGAACCCCCGTCGCCTCCTCCGATGATCAGCACCCGTTTGGGGTTTGGGTGCGAGAACAATCCCACGTGAGTCATCATTTCATGATAAACGAATTCATCCTTTTCGGAGAGCATCACCATCCCGTCGATCGTCAGCAGGTTCCCCCAGGTATCCGTCTCAAAGACCTCCACTTTCTGGTAGGGACTCTGTTCGGAAAACAGGATACGGTTGACCCCTACGGTCAGGCCCGTTGTACCATTATAGTACTCGTTGTATTGAAAAGACATTGGACGGATGATTGTAATTTAAAAAGGAGGCTATACATAAAATCCCTCCGGGGGCCGGAAGGATTCGGGGAAAATCTGCCGAAGGTATACGATCGCTATTTATACCAGAGCACGGCTCCGGCGAATACGGCACCGCAACGCTCCACGACATGCTGAATGCCGGTGCAATGAATCTCTTTGAGAGCCCTGTGCCGGTAATCAAAAGCCTCGGCCACCATCTGCCGCACCGTCTGCTCCACTTCTTCCAGGGGACGGGCGGCTTCGTATTCCATGATGACGCCCGGCAGAGAAGGATCTTCAGGGATGCCTGCCGCAATGGCGGCAGCGATGGTTTCTCCCGGCTTCTGTGATTCGTAGGAAGCATACGCCACAGGAATCAGTCCGCCTGCAGGCAGCCGGAACGCCGCTGTTCTCTCACAAGACGGAGGCACTATGCTGCTCATACGGACCAGGTTCGTGTCGCCTATCCCTGCATCAAGAAGGGCTTTGTCGAATGCGTTCAGGGGCATCCCCGCTTCCCCGGCTCCTTTTACAAGGCAATAACTGTTCGGCGTCGCCACCATACCGGCCACCGCCGGCAATTGTTCGGTAAGTACATTCATCTGATAAATCCCGCTTTGCTAATAAACAGATTGCGTTTTGGGTGCATTCTGCGGCTTGAACAGAAGCTCTTTCCCTTCTTCCACTTTGAACAGACCGCGTTTTAGTTCCATGCTTGAGATATTATCCGATTCGAATGATTTCCTGAGATATTCCTGGATTACCCACGGATCAATAGTCTCCCCGCATGTAAAGATGTCGACGGCAGCATAGCCGTACTCGGGCCAGGTGTGCACCGCGACATGACTTTCAGCTATCACGATAGTACCGCTCACTCCATGGGGGTTAAATTTGTGAAAATTATGGGAAATGATATTGGCTCCGGAGGCTTTCGTTCCTGTCAATAATATCTTTTCGACGGCTTCAACATCATTTATCACGCAGGTGTCACAGTCGTAATATTCTACGAGAATTTGTCTACCCAAGGCTTTCATTCCAGCAGCATACCTCAGTTAAGAGTTATTGGTTACGGTATAAAGGTCAATACTATGGACACAAAAAAAGCAACACTTGTCATGGATCGTTACGAAATCAACAAGGACCATTAACACAGCGTTGCATGTCGGCAACTACACCGGCATTTGCCTGTGTAGTACAAACAGTAAGCAGAATCAAGCCATTCAATAGAGTGAACGCATGAATTTAATTGGGTTGGAAAAAATTCAGGAGAGTCAGATTCCCTCCACGCTCATAGTTACTGATACGGATACTCCCATATCCTTTTCCGTAACCTGGAAACGGTAACGAATCTTACAGCTCCGAAAGCAGTGTTTCAATTGACGGTTTTTCGACTCCTTTTGAGAATCGGCAACAAATATACGCATAATCTCATATAGATAAATAAGATCGTCCACAAAAAATTCCATCCGGGGCGATATTTTTATCCATATCGTTTGAGCCGGGGATATGGGAGAGAGGCGGCACGGGAATCACCGGCTACTTCAGAAATTGCCGGATTACTGATATCTTTGACACTCTTGCAGGAGATGTTCCTTTTTCCCGAAAGGGATACGGAATAAACTTAAAAATTACGTTATGAATAATCGTCAAAAGCAAACGGTGGCCTGGGTCATCGTTATCGGTGTCCTGGTGGGTTGTTTTTGCCTGACGTACTATTTTCAACACAAAAAGCCAAGGAACCCCTTTACTTCCACGCCACAATCTCCTGCTGATTCTGTGCGTATGGCACTAATCCGGTACGGTCATCAACTAATCACGGCCACTTCCGCATTCATCGGTCCGGATGTCAGCGATACAAGCATGCGATACGCAGGCAACCGCCTGGATTGCATTAACTGTCACCTTCAGGAAGGGCGCAAGCCGTTTTCTGCTCCTTTCATCGGAGTGATGAACCGGTATCCGCGGCATTCGGCACGGCTGAACGGGATGATATCCATCCAGGACCGGATTAACGAGTGCATAGAACGAAATCTGAATGGGAGGCCCCTCCCTGGAAAAAGCCGTGAGATGAAGGCCATCATTGCCTATTTTACATGGCTGAGTCCCGTGAACCTGAGCAGCAGTTCTCCGCCCGGCACCGGTTTCGTGGCGGTCAGACTGCCGGATCGTGCGGCGAACATCAATCATGGAAAACTCATTTATAACTCGACCTGTGCATCCTGCCACGGACCGGACGGGCAGGGTCAGCTTAAGAGCCGGAGCAAACCTTCGCTTGGGTATTTATATCCTCCGTTATGGGGAAAGGAAAGCTTCACCCAGGGATCAGAAATGCACCGCCTGATTATGACGACCCGTTTTATCAAAGGCAATATGCCCTTCGGCGTCACCCCCCGGAACCCGCAGCTATCTGATGCTCAGGCTTATGATGTAGCGGCTTACATCAACGCGCAAACGCGTCCGGATTTCCCGGGAAAGCAGCACGATTACCCCGACCTGACGCAAAAACCGGTTGACTGCCCTTATCCGCCGTACCCGGACACGCTTTCGCAACGCCGGCACCAATTCGGTCCCTTCCCTGCTAAAAGCCGGACGGACCGCCAATGATCCGGAGGGGCATCTGAGATCCGCTTCTTCTAACAAACCGATCTCCCCCTCACCACCGCACATTAAAAGCGGCTATCTCAGGATATATCCCTCTGCCAGTGTTTTATATTCCCTCACCTGATCCTTCTGCCACTGCCCATCGCGGCCCAGTTCTTTCGCCATAAGGCGGGCAACTTCCGGTGCCATCTCCATGCTGGCTCTGGCATCCAGCAATAAGGAACGGGTACGGCGTGCCAGCACATCCTCACCGGTACGGGCCATTTCCTGCCGTGCGGCCCAAACAGCTTCTGCTTTAATATAAGGCAGCCGTTCATGCAACGGCTCGCCCCATCCCGGGTGCTCACGGATGAGAGCACGTACGCGGGCGCCGTCGGAACCATAAACATAGAGCGAATCATTACGGTCGACACCTTTCATCCAGCCATGAATCCGGAGATTCCCTGTCCGGCATTCCCGAACGCTTAACCCGGCGACGATTGCCGCCTGATCTACGGTATCTTCACCCATTTTGCGATAGGTAGTCCATTTTCCGCCGGCTCTGGTTATCAGCCCCGATTCGGAGACCTGAAGATGAGGTCCCCGTGATATCCTTGCCGTGTCTTTGGCTTCGGGTGGTTTTATCAGGGGACGGAGTCCGGCAAAGACGCTTTGTACATCGGACCGGCGGGGGACTCCGGTCATGTATTTTGCTATATTTCTCAGGATGAAATCCACTTCATCCTTCGTAGGCCCTGGTTCCAGGACGGGATGATCCACCGGGGTATCCGTCGTTCCCACTACCACTTTGTTGTGCCAGGGCACAGCAAACAGTACACGGCCGTCATCGGTATGGGGAACCATAATGGCTGACTCGCCGGGTAAAAAACTCTTGTCGAGCACCAGGTGTATACCTTGTGCCGGCTGCACCAGACGGGGAGCGGCAGGCTGATCCATCCGAATGATCGTATCGGCAAAAACGCCCGTGGCATTGATTACCGCACGGGCAGTGATTTCACAGGATTTCCCGGTCTCCATATCCACGGCCTCCACCCCGCTGATCAGGTTTCCCGATTTCAGGAGATTCGTCACTTTCATATAATTGATCGGGACTCCGCCCAGGTCACAGACGGTTTGTGCCAGGTTTACGGCCAGGCGGGCATCATCAAACTGGCCGTCGTAATAGATCACCCCGCCGCGCAGCCCCTCCGGCTCCAGCGTCGGAATACGCCTGAGTGTTTCCTCCCGCGATAAACGTCTGGAGGGTCCCAGCCCGAGCCGGCCGGCCAGCAAATCGTATACCTTCAGACCCACTCCGTAAAAAGGACCATCCCACCATTCGTAGCTCGGCACAATGAAGGCCTGGTTGTTCACCAGGTGAGGAGCATTCTGAATCAGGAGCCCCCGTTCGTGCAGGGCTTCGGTCACCAGCGAAAGATCTCCCTGCCGCAGATAGCGCACGCCGCCGTGCACCAGTTTGGTACTCCGGCTTGAGGTCCCTTTTGCAAAATCGCTCATCTCCAGTAAAAGCGTCTCATACCCTCTTGATGCCGAATCAACAGCGACGCCCAGGCCGGTAGCCCCGCCTCCGATTACCAATATATCCCAGGGGTCCTGTCTCCCTTTAAGGGCATCGAGTGACTCATTCCTGTTCATGATTATCCTTTCTTCCGGTCGTTTTCAGGAACCGGGGTTCCGGATTTTGCTTTTTCAACCGCCTCATGCCACGCCTCCATGAGCCGCGCCGCTTCCGATGCCGGCATCCGGGGTTCAAAACGCTTGTCGATCTCCCATTGATTCCTTATCTCTCCGATATCTTCCCAGAAACCTGTCGCCAGTCCGCTCAGGTAAGCGGCACCGAGCGCCGTTGTCTCGCGAACTTTCGGCCGCACAAGCGGAATTCCGAGAATATCCGCCTGAAACTGCATAAGCGTATCGTTAACCGATGCTCCGCCATCTACGCGCAGCTCCCGGGTTTTGATACCTGCATCGGATTCCATGGCGCGAAGCA
>CAZNHE010000131.1:0-7431 GCA_964572735.1 uncultured Chitinophagales bacterium
CAATGTTCAATGGCTGGGTCGCTGACGTAGCAAAAAATGCTGAGTATTGAAGATTTAAAATTGATCATTGAACATTTAACAGCCCTGGAACAAGGAAGCAAACGGGAAAAAGTTTTTGAATGCGCAATAAGCAACAGACAATGCTCAATGTTCAATGGCTGAGTCGCTGACTAATATCAACAAACCACAAACCAGGAACAACCAACAATCTCATGTTCGAAGATTATCCGGTGTGGGCGCGGGAACTGGCGCACAAATATTTAAGCAAAACGGTTAACCAGTTTATCCTTCATGGAAACATCCGGGACATTGTACTCTGGCGGCAGGATGATCAGGTCGATTTTCTGCGCCTCAGTACATTCCTTTCCGAAGAACTTTTCGGATCGCGTGATGTCGTCCTTTTTTATGACCGTTCTTCGGGTATCCGGTTCCGGGACAAAGAAAGCCGCGTCGATTTTAACAGGGCGGTTTCAGGTTACGACAGTCTGACAGGGACCGATTACGCCCAAAGGATGCCGAGGGATCCGGTAAGGGTTTTCTCACTTTTGGAGAATTATTTTCACTTGCGGATTTCCGATGGCAAAAGTATAGCCTGCATCATTGATTTTGCGGAAACCATTGTCCCGGCTTCAGAAGGAGGAATGGCCAATGCCGAAGACCGGACAGCACTGGTTTATTTGCAGCGATGGGCTCATGACCCGGTATTTCTGGCAGCGGACTTCTCGATCGTGCTGCTTACCGAAAACCTGAATGATCTGAACAAAAACCTGGTGCAAAGTCCGTATAACGCTGAAATACGAATTGATCTTCCCGACGAAGGCCAGCGGCTGAGTTACATCGGGCGGTACCTCTCCGGCCAGGAGTACGAGCGCATTTCCCAGGTCCCTGCTCCGGTGCTCGCCCGTCATTCGGCAGGGTTGAGCTATATTAACCTGCAAAGCCTGTTGGCCAACGCCATCGAAAATAAACAAACCGTCACTTTTGATCATCTTACCCGGAACAAGAAGGAACTGATTGAAGCCGAGGCCTATGGATTGCTCGAGTTCGTGGACGCCCGCCATTCGCTGGATGATGTGGCGGGCAATCATCAGGTAAAACGGCATCTCAGAGAAGCTTCGGCGGCATTGAAGGCAGGCCGTAATGACGTGATGCCGATGGGTTACCTGGTTTGCGGTTCGGTGGGAACCGGTAAATCATGGCTTGTAACCTGTTTTGCGGGAGAAATAGGCGTTCCGATGGTAAAACTGAAAAATTTCCGGAGCCAATGGCAGGGAGTTACAGAAGGAAATCTTGAGAAGATCCTCAATTTACTGACAGCAATGGCTCCCGTAGCCGTGATGATCGACGAGGCCGATGCTTACCTGGGAGACCGTAATATGAGCGGCGACAGCGGCGTGTCTAACCGGGTGTTCGCCCAGATTTCCCAGTTCATGGCGAATACCGAAAACCGGGGGCGGATTATCTGGTTTCTGATGACGGCCCGGCCCGATCTCATGCCCGTCGATCTGAAGCGGCAGGGTCGGGCGGAAGAACATCTGGCGCTGTTTCATCCTTCCACAGAAGCCGAACGGATGGAGTTGTTTGAAGCCATGCGGCGAAAAACAGGTATTGAACTGGAAAGTGTATTTATACCGGGGCTGATCCGGAAGGGTACAAAACCGCTGTCGGGCGCCGATATGGAAGCCGCCCTCACCCGTGCCAAGTTCAAGGCGGCTGCCGCCGGTTCGGAGAAGGTATCCGCGGAAGTCCTGGAGCAGGTTTTCGCCGATTTCATTCCTCCCACGTACCCGGACGAAATCGAACTCCAGACACTATGTGCGGTATTGGAGTGTACATCCCGTGATTTGCTTCCCGAACCCTATCGCAAAATGGACCGCGCCAAAATTGCGGGAAATGTGGAATTGTTGAAGGCTAAAGTGCGGTAGTGTTATGTCGACCGTAAATTGACGATTCCGACTTTCTGCCCCGATGTATAGCAAAGAAGCAGACACAACATCCATAATTAATGGATACTGTCCCCGGTTTACCCATAGCCCGATACCGTCCCGCAAGGGATAAAATATAGGTAGAAAATCCGGCCCTCTTTCCCAATGCCGTGCCGGGAGCCCGCGCCTGATATCAAGCGGCACTGCTGGCAGTAAATCCGGAATCGCTTATCGCGGTTTAGTTTCCCCCGAACCTGTTATCAGGTGTGGTGGGGTACATCGTGTAATCCTCTGGCTGATTTCCTCGCCCCGAATATCAGGGTGGGAAATAAAGACCGGCAGAATATAGCCGACACGATAGTAGAATCTAATTGTTCAGCTCCTCCTTATTCTTTCTCCATTTGAAATAAAAATAAAAAGGTAACCCGCTTGCCACCAGTGCGAGTCCGGTTATGGACAGCCTGGTTTTACTGATAAAGGTGTTTACCAGAAGGACAATTGAGATCAATATAAAAAGTATCGGTACCCAGGGATAACCGGCTACATGATCCGTGATCACCTTTTGCATTTTCATCTTGATAAGGCCGATCGCCAGCAGGGCATAAGTGATAAAAAGGGTAAAAACCACCATATTGGTGAGCATCTCGAAGGTGCCGGATATGACCAGAATGCAGCTCCATACCATCGAATAAACCAGGGCAACATAAGGCGTTCTGTGAATGGGATGAACATTTGCGGCATGCCGGAAAAACATCTTTTCCTGGGCCATTTTGTAATATAATCGTGGATAAAAGATGATAACCAGGTTCAGCGCACCGAAAGAGCTTAAGGCAATCAGAATAGAGACGAACCGGGTGCCCGTTTCGCCGAGAATGCTGCTTGCCATCGCTGTCGCTGCAATACTTGTTACCTTTACATCTGCCAGCTGTTGCAGGGGCATCGCATTCATATAGGCATAGTTGGTTATCAAATAGATAAGGATTATAAGTCCCACAGCCGTCGTTATCGCAATGGGGATATTACGCCTGGGATTTTTTATCTCGCCGGTAATAAAAGCGAAATCCTCAGAGCCCACATACGCCCAGAAGGAGGCCAGTATCGCAGTGAAGAAAGCACTGAACAGAGCGGCTCCTTCCAGAGGATGACCAACAGGCGGAGAAGAGATATTCCCTGAACCCTGACCCGCGAAAAACAGCCCTAATACAACCAGTGCAAGGATTCCAAGAACTTTCAGCCATGTGACTGCATTATTGAGCTTCGCCCCCATTTTTATTCCGAGGTAGTTGAACCAGGTCAGAACAACGATAGCGGCTATAGCCAGGATCTTAATGCCGGTATGGTTAAACGGGTAAATGAAATGGGCAATGGAGAGATCATGTAAAGGATAAAAGGGAGTCGGCAGGGTTACCAGTGAATCTATGGATTGTGCAAAAATAAAAGCCAATGCGGCAACAGAACCACTGCTGATAATGGTAAAACCGGTCCATCCCAGCATAAAACTCAAAAAATCGCCAAAGGCAATGCGCATATATTCGTATTTGCCGCCCGTATTGGTAGTCAATTTTGACAATCCGGCAATATTGAATGCGCCCAGCATGGCGATGAACCCGCCGGCTACCCAGGCGCCCAGGATATACCATTCATTCAACCCCGTTTGCGCCATGGGTACGATTTTCTTGAACACCCCCGTGCCGAGCATGGTCCCCATAATCAAAAGGATGACGGTGCCCGGACCAAGTACGCGTTTGAGATGAATTTTCGATCTGTCTTCTGAAAATCCTTCTGTAGATTTATCTGGAATATCTTTCTCCCTGATCATGATAAATTACATTTTTCGTAGCAAAGCTATCGTTTCAACTGATTCGGATTATTGAGAAAAATGATGGACAATTTCTCTTGCTGCAAATCTCACAATACATTTCACAATTATTTTATGTTCGTATGATGACCTGTTCCGGGATGGGTACCATAAGGATTTTAAACGCATTATGCAAAGCGATTAAAAAAGGAAATTTTCAACTGATATCGGGGAAGTGAGAAGGTTTTTGTATCTCCCTTCCCCGATTTAGAACAAAAGAATGGCTATGGTCGCAATAACCTAAGGCTCCATGTTGGATACTGCGGGTAATTAAATGGATGTTTACCATAGATAAAGCTAATTCCGGAATTATCCTTTGAAGAAGTCCCGATGGATTAAAATACATCTTATCTTCCGTCCCCTCGAGGGGACCGCAGGGGTGTCCGACAAGTGTCACTGCCAGGCAATGAGGAAAAAAGGGAGGGAAAAAGGCGGTCATAACTATTATCTCATATCCCAAAAAATTGAGACAATCCGGTTTTGAATAAACATTGCATTATGCCAGCCCGTGAATAAGCTTGACTACTGACTAACTTATCATCCTCAAAGAAACGACCCCCTTTTTCATCAAAACCACACTAATCAACATAGAACCACAATTTCCCGTTAATAAATAAAATAGAAGGTTTAAAAATGTCTGGAATAGAGAATGAACAGATACCATTTCTTCTGATATCATAAATCCTGCAGCAATGGGCAGATTGCCGCTCTTTTTTCGTAAAAAGCGGGCACTCTGGATCGGATTCCGTCGTTCGATATAAAAATGAGCATCTTTAAAAGATTAGATACTATGGATTTACAAATAGAAGGGCGCACAGCGGTGATCACAGGAGGAGACTCGGGGATAGGTCTTGCTACGGCTAAGATTTTAGCTGATGAAGGCGCGAATATCATTTTGAGTGACAGGACAGATGAAGAATTGGAGAAGGCGGCTGGAGAGGTGCGAGAGTGCGCGCGTGAAAACAAATACGTTATTACCATATCTGCGGATTTATCGAAGGATGGAGAGGTGCAGGAATTAGCTGCCCGTGCAAAGGAGCGATCCGGCGGGGCGGATATCCTCGTGAATAGTGCGGGAATCCGGGGGGCGGCGGGTGATTTCCTGGATCTCACCGATGAAGACTGGTACAACACCATTGATATTGATCTGATGGGAGCTGTGCGCGTCTGCCGGGCGTTTATCCCGCAAATGCGGGATAAAGGGTGGGGACGCATCGTGCTCATCAGCTCGGAAAACGCCCTGCAGCCCTATGAAGACGAGAGCCCTTACGACGCCTGTAAGGCCGGAATCATTAACCTGACGAAGTGCCTGTCTAAAGCCTATTCCCCGGAAGGAATCATGATTAACTGCGTTTCTCCCGCCTATATTGCCACTCCGATGACGGATGGTATGATGAAAGAACTGGCTGAGAAACATGATATTTATGAAGAAGAAGCCGTTGAATGGTTTCTGGCAAACAAACGATCCAACATCGTAACCAACCGGCGCGGCAAGGCTGCTGAAGTAGCCTCCGTGATCGCTCTCTTGTGTTCCGAACGCGCAAGCTACATCACCGGCAGCAACTACCGCGTCGACGGAGGATCGGTAGCAACAGCCTTCAGCTAAGCCGGGTTTAAAGGATGGAAACCCGCAAGATTTTTAAAACCTTGCGGGTTTTTGCAACAGCGGAGAAGATACGGTCTTGAGCGAGGGTTTTGGAGGCGACTAAAGAAGAAAAGTAACCGAACTGCAGGGTTTATTTTTGTTTATAAAAAAATGTTGCCATTTATTTGACTCTTATAATTTTTTTACGTAAAACCATAATCAGCGGGTGACGTCTCTAATAGACTTGGTGCGAGAGAAGTTGCTTTATATGGTGTTTTTTCTACCAATTAATCACAGGTAAATGGATCCGAATTAACAAAATGTCACTGATTAAATGAAGGAGGCCAATTATGAATAATCCGAGAATGGAAAAGGGTATAACACTGTTTCTGTTTATTTTGGCACTTCAGGCATGGGGGGGCGGCCTTTGCCCAATTAAAGAAAGTGACAGCCCCTAATATGGTTTCCCAAGCGGATATTTACTTAGATAACAATGGGAATCGATACTCTACGCTGATCACCTTCAAGTTCAAAAAGGATATCATAAATTTACCCAGGGGAAGGGTAAAGGCTTCCGTATCTCAGATTACTTTGCCGGATGTGAGTAAGTTTATGAGTATGCTTACTAAGAAGTATGGGAAAATTACCTTAGAGAAAGTAATTCCTTCCGCGGTTTGGGGAGATACGGTACGGATTAACAAACGAACCGGAAAAACCGTATACATCAAGGACATGTCGCAAATTTTCAGGCTCAAATTTACTCAATTGGTTCCGGTTGATTCGATTGCTCACGCCTTAGAGGCTCTGCCGGAGATAGCATACGCCCAAGGTCCCGTACCCAAATATCTTACGTCGACCCCTAATCCCAATGATCCTTATTACCAGAATACCAATTGGCGATGGTCCTTTGATGCCATTGAGGCAGCAAAGGCATGGAGTCTGACGAAGGGATCCTCAAATATCATTATCTCAATAAATGACGATTTCGATACACAGGGAACAATCCATGAAGATTTAATAGGCAAGGTTGTTTATAGATATAACTCTAATGCATCCGGCGGACATGGAAACAGGGTAGCTGGGATTGCCGGGGCTGTGACCAATAACAATTTGGATGTGGCATCTCTAGGCTGGAATACGTCCTTAATGTTCAATAACATGCATGATCCCGCAGCGCAGATCGATTCAGCCGTAGCACATGGAACAGATATCATTAATTTTAGTTGGATGCAGAGTTATTATGATTCAACTCTTGCCTGCGCTGTTCATAATGCATTGATACAAGGTGTGGTTTGTGTGGCATCAACGGGTAATATGGATTGGCCTTGGGCAATACCAGGCGTACGATACCCAGCTGCGTACAATTTTGGAAACGATGGTCAGGTAATTGCCGTAAGTGGTACGTTCATGGATGGAGACAGTACGGAACAATTTATACCCGGTTATAATTACAGCCCCGGAACCGATCCGGTAAATGATCCTACCGATGCATTTATCGATTGTGCCGCCCCAGGGGAGCACATCAGAACTTTGAATCCAAATAGTACGACAGGAACTGCTAATGGTTGGGCAGGCACCTCCTATTCGGCTCCCTATGTTAGTGCTTTGGTTAGCCTACTATTGTCCGTAAATGACAGTTTAACCCCGACTCAGGTCTATAATGTCATAACGGAAACGGCGGATAAGATTGGAAATCACGCTTACCATGCGAACGGATGGAATCAGTATCTGGGTTACGGCCGGATTAATGCCTACAAAGCAGTCGTGGCCGCCCTGCCCACTCTTCCTGCTCATATTTTTAGCAGCACCACCTTAACCGGAAAGTATTATAAGGTTAACGGCGTTGTCAGAATAGACGGTTCCACTCTTACCATTCCGGCGGGGGTTCATTTCTTTATGGGCCCGGATGCCGAGATCGTGGCCTACCCCGGCTCCAAAATCATCGCCAATGGCACTTCGAGCGATCCGATCACCTTCACCCGCCTGGATCCGAATCAGCAATGGAATTCCGTGGCCCTGCTGGGCGACGGCAGTCAGTTCACCTGGTGCCTGTTCGATGGAGC
>CAZNHE010000132.1:0-7284 GCA_964572735.1 uncultured Chitinophagales bacterium
CTGGATTCCGGCAGCCATTTCCCGGCCAGTTGAAGCGTTTCTATGATGTTAAGTGCCCATTGAGAAAGGTGCCCCGAAGCCATGGCCTTCGGTACTTCTTCCACCTGAACGGGGGCATCCGACGGTTTTACTTTGGTAAAGTGTTCCGGAAACCGTGTATATCCGGTGCCGTCTCCTTCCTCAAACATTCTCTTCCAGGCAAGCCGCCCCAGCGTAGAATCATCCTTTATATAGGCGGCATAAGCAATCGCTCTTGGGGCCGCCATATCGCCCCCGCCGGTACGGGCCCAATATTCACACAAATCCAGCCATGCCTTTGACCATTCGGGAACATTCAGCAGGGCGTTCAACTCAAATGCCGTTTCAGCACCGCCCATGATCATCACGAACTGGCCGACCGGGATCTTCTCCGGAACATTATAAAGCATCCCTGTTTTGGGGTCGTAGCCGAAACTAAGTGCCGTCATCAGGCCTTTGGGCATCGAAGCCAATGCTTTCATTCCCGTCACAATTTTATCGCGGTACTTTGTATTGCCGGTACGCTCCCATTCCGTCATCCAGTTGCCGGCAGCGGCCAGCCAGTCGGGTCCGCTTCTTATGTGAGTGGGATACCGGGACTTCGGCAGGATTTCACGAAGAGGATCTACCTTCAAAAGAGCGTAATCCGCATCATCTTCATCCCGCATCAATTTTCCTGTTCGCTCGTCCGTCGTGAGGTAGTAGTAGAAACGTTTCAACAACGACTGGCTGATTCTCAATTCCTTGGCACCGTCACCCCAATGACGGACATTATGGCGGGATCCCAGTCCTGTGAATCGTCCTGTATGGTATACGTCCACCTCTTCCGTTTGCCGGGTCATGGCCTCGGCCATCCGGAAGATGTCGGCACGGCCTGTCCTCAGGAAACTGTACCATAGCCAGAGATTCGGCATCTCCTCGGTATTCATCCAGGCATAGCCGCCGACATCGTACATCCAGGAGTGACGAACCGGATCGTAGGTATGCATGATATCTCCGTAATCCCAGAACCCGTACCAGTTCCGTTCATCTACCTGCCGGTGATAAAACCGGAACATCAGGTCGAGCTGATTTTCCAGATGCCTTTTTACAGGAGTTGACCGGTCGGGCAGGCTCCAGTATCCAAACATCTGCACCGAATGATAATAGTCGGGTGTGCACACCAGCAGGGGCGGCTTTTTGCTGAGCTGTGTTTCACATTCCAACACCTGTGAGGAAGGAATCCCGGAAGATGGAAAGAGGGTCAGCTCACTTGTCTTTGCCACACCGTAGGCAGTGCTGAACCCGGGTTGATAATCTTCATAACTTGCCTTCAATCCGTGTCCCCGGGTATCGTAATGCCGCATGTCCATCGACGGCGCATCGGGCGACCACAGCCAGATACGCAATCCCACCTGCGCACCGGCGGCGTTCCTTATTTCGAGCATCGACGGGCAGGACTGCCAGAAATCCTGTATACCAACCGACAATCCGCCACTTACGTCCCCCGCAAAAACCAGTCCGGATGCCCGCCTTCCGCCCGCCGCTTTAATCCATGCACTTTGCGGGTTCGTCCTTTTCCGTATCGTAAAACCGTTAGCCGTATTTTGGGTGAGCCTGTAATCGTTCCATACCACCCATTCATCCAACAGGTGCTGCCCGGTTTTGTCATATTGATCGTAATCAGGAACCTTTTTCCCCTTGACCTGATCGGGATATACATTTTGCCCGTTATAGATCAGGGGCTGATGTCCTGTTAAGGGTTGGACCGGTTCGGCCCAGAGACCGGAGTCCTGGCCGGCGAAACAGATATGCCGGTTCTGGACTTCCTCCCGCATGGGCACGGAGAAAAACAGCCCCAGGCCATGAATGAAATCCCTGTTTTGATCCCCGTCAAAAATCATGGTATGTACCATCCGCACCGTTTTCAGACCGGCATAGAAGTAAAACCTGACAATAAATGGGAGCCACCGACGGTCGCCGCGAATGGCTCTATGCACTCCTTCCACCCGTATCACTGCCCGAACCGGGCCTCTTTGTTCAACCGTGACTTTCCGGACCTGGCTTATGAATTTTTCACGGGAAGGAGGATTGAGTATATCACCACCCGGACCATGCTGTAAGATGCATATCAGTCTTCCTTTTCGGGCAACAATCCTGTTTTTAACCGACAGCGAGTCAATCAGAAACGGGCCGTTCCTGGGTATCCGGCATTGTAACTTTCCCGTATTTATTTCAATATCATCCTTGTTTTCCGTCACTTTTACCGTTGGCTGCCCATTGACATGTCTCTCTTCCGCCGGTATTAATGTGAACGGACCTGAGACGTAGGATGGCACAACCGTGGCAAAACCGGTCCATTTGATCGACCCATCCGGCCAGTAAGCGAGCGTCCAATGCTGAAGCGGGAGGATATCGCCGGCAGAGGACTTCAGTATGAAACTCTGCCCTTTTTCAACGGTTCCTCTCGGCCAGGGAACTCCCCAGCTGACACCTGCCGGAATAGCGGGGGATCTTCCGCCAAGCCAGTGTAATGAAACCGAATGTTCCTGAGCTTCAGCCGTCATGAATAGCAAACCGGTCTGGAACCATATCCAGAAAAAAAGAATCAGACACTTTTTCATAACCGGATGAGGATGCATTTTAACGCGAATTCTATATAAAGGGGGTTCATGTTATTTATTCAGGTTTTGTGGCTTCACTTATGCAGGCTCTACCCACCCCTGCACCTCTCACGGGGACGTATGTACCTGTTTTGACAGCGTACTGCTATCTCCTTCCTTTGAGGGAGGTGCAGGTGGGTGTCCCCCGATGAATCGGGGCAAACCAAGTGTGTGTTATGGAAAATGAAGAATTCTTTTTTTACCATAAATACTTGGTTTTACACTTGTCGAACACCCCTGTGGTCCCCTCAAGGGGACGGAAGAGGTGGGCAGGAGTGATTCGAAAATTGCTCCTGCCACGTCCGGCTATTCTTTTCTCTGGTTTTTTTAATTCGCTCACCGGCTTCTTTCCGGCACCTTCTTCGGCAGTTGTCCTTTGCACAACTGGAGAATCTCGATGGCATTCAGAGACCACTGCGCCGTGGTATTGGTACTTACATGGGATGCCTCATCCACCGGATTGAGCACATACGGACCTTTAATATGCTTTATATCCAGTTTCCCGGCCCCTCCGAAACGACCAAACAGGCGGTGCAGGGATTGCTTTGCGAATGCCGGATTTCCGGTTTTCATGTAGGCGTATGCGGCGAGGCGGTCGCCACGAGCATACGATCCGTCTGTTCCCTCTTTTGTGCCTGCTTCATCTTTCAGATAAACATCTTTAGGGGCATAGGTAAGCCGGCAGAACCGCAGCCAGGTTTTCTGCCATTTGGGATCATCGATTAGCTGATTTACCTCGAAGGCGACCTCTCCACCGCCCTGGATGGTTGTGAGATTATAGTTGTCAATCACATCCTGAAGCTGATACAATTTTCCTGTTTTCGGATCATACCCCACAACCAGGTCCTTCCCGGTCCGGAAGCCGTAGTGGAAATTGTTAATGGAATTCATACCCGTGACAATCATGTCGCGCCATTTCGTGTTGCCGGTACGTTCCCATTCGGTCATCCAGTCGCCGACAAGAGCCAGCCAGTCCGGACCAAGACGAATGCGCGACGGGATCCCGTGTTCCTTCATATACTTCTTCTGCTGCGGAGTTTCCGGCTGCGCCTCACGCATGGGATCAATCCTGGCGATGGTTTGCGTGGCCTGCAGCATCTGGTGCATCACATCGCCGATTCGCTCATCGGTGGTCAGGTAATAATAGAAGCGATCCAATGTCGCCTGACTGACCCGGGCCTCTTTGGCCCCGTCGCCCCAATGCGTGACTCCATGCCTGGTGCCAAGACCCGCAAATTTCCCTATATGATAACAATCGACCTCACTGTTGTGGCGCGTCATAGCTTCGGCCATTCGAAAAATGTCTGCACGGCCGGTTCGCAAAAAGCTGTACCAGAGCCACATCGGTGACATCAGTTCGGTGTTATCCCAGGCCATTCCCCCTAAATCGTATCGCCAGACATGACGAACGGGATCATATGAATGCATCACATCTCCATAGTTCCAGAAACCATACCAGTTATGCTGATCGACGGCGTTTTCATAATAGGAGAAGTAAGAATCCAGCCGGTCCTCAATAGCTTTTTTGAACGGCGTGGACCGATCTGGCAGACTCCAGTACCCGAAAACTTTGGTGGAGTGTATGTATTCAGGTGTGGCTACCAAAAGCGGGGCTTTACTGCCCTCATGGGCCATCTTGTTAGCCGTTTCTCTGGAGGGAACACTGCCGGTTGGGAAAAGGGTAAGGTCGCTGGTCCGGGCAACGCCGTACGCCTTGCTGAATCCCTGTTGAACATCCTCATAGACCGAAATGAGTCCGTGCGCCTTGGTATCATAATGGCGCATATCCATCTCGGGGGCAGACGGCGACCACAGCCAGACATACAGATCCGCCTCTCCGCTGTTTGCATTTTCCACTTCGAGAGAAGAAGGATAGGACTGCCAAAAGTTTTTCAGGCTGACACCCAGTCCCCCGCTTTCGTCACCCACAAAAGCAAATCCGGAGGCACGTTTTCCGCCGTCAACCCGAATCCAGGCACTCCTGGGGTTGGTCCTTTTGACGATTCTGAACCCGTGCGCGTTCGGCTGCATCAGCTTGTAACCACCCCAAACAGCCCAATCCGCGAGGTAATTTTGTCCTCTTTTACCATAATCTTCCCGGTTCGGAACGCGCTTTCCCGCAATCTGTTCCGGATACACATTCTTCTTTGTTTTAGGATCCCGTGCAAAGCGCCCGCCGCGACCAACCATCGGCTGCACCGGCTCCGACCACAGTCCGTTTCCCTGTCCCGAAAACATGACATGGCGGTTCTGAACCTCTTCGCGCATAGGCACCTTGAAATGAATCCCAAGCGCCCGGATAAAATCCCGGTTTTGTTTGCCGTCAAAAACAATCGAATGAACCATGCGGATGGTTTTGCTGCCGGCATAAAAATAAAAGCGCACCACAAAAGGCAGCCATTCTCTGCCGGTCTTATACGATTTATGCACGCCCTCGATTTTTACAACCGCGCGCACCGGCCCCGACTGCTCAACCGTAACTTTTGTGACTTTGCTAACATACTTCTCTTTCTGGAGAGAATCCCAGGGGTGAAGCGTCGGCCCGTCCTGCGATACACAAATCAACTCACCATCCCTTGCCACAATATGTCCGTTCACACTGATCGACCGGATGAGCGCCCCGCCCCACTTGGCAATAATGACTTTCATGACTCCTGTATCGATTTCATAAGTTTCGTCGCTTTGCCTGACTTTAAGGGTGGAATCGCTGGTCTCGCTTTGCACTAATGAAAGTTTCAGATTCTCTTTTTCATCAGGTTCGGCCACGGTGGCAAAGCCGGTCCATTTGATCGAACCGTCCGGCCAGTAAGCCAACGTCCAGTGCTGCAAAGGCATCTCTTTACCGTGAGAATCGGTCAGTTTAAAAGCCTGATCGGCTTTCACTTCTCCCCTCGGCCAGGGAACACCCCAGCTCACGCCCGTTTTGATGGAAGGAATATTCTTTCCAAGCCAATGAAGCGTAACGGAATGATCCTGCGCGTTGGCGGACAAAGGCACGATTATTAAAATAAAAAGGAGAACGACAAAAGGATGAAAAGGCAGGTTTTTTCTCATTTTAGTACCTCAATTTAAAGAAAATTTATTTGGATGAGTTCTTCGGATAAAACTGAACTGCACTATCGTTAATTCTTATGTCGTAATTGTGGATTAATTTTATCATCTCTGACCCGGCCAACAGGACCGGACCATACCCATGTGCTGCATATACGTTAACGGGCCGGTAATAATAAAAAGCAGGATCAAACGCCATGCCGGTCCCGACACAGGTTCCTTCAACCTGCCCTTTTGTATTGACCTTGGTCGTCAGTGCATTCCAGCCAAGCACCGCCACCGGACCATAAGCCTTCGGATCGATCCAGCCTTCGTTAATGGCTTTAGCTATGGAATAGGTAAAGATTGCGGTTGATGAGGTCTCCAGGAATGAATCGTTGCGGTCGAGCAACTGATGCCATAGCCCCTTACCCGACTGACGGGAGGCAATACCTTTTATATGTTTTCGAAGCAATTCAAGAATGGCTTTCCGGCCGGGATAATCTTGCGGAAGGACGGCCAGTAACTCAACGGTAGCCATGAGCGCCCAGCCGTTGGCCCGTGCCCAGAAAAACTCTGGATGAACATTCATACCTTCAACCCAGCCATGCATATACAGGTCTTCATCATTATCAAACATACGCCGAGAAAACTGTAAGATCTGTTTTACGGCATCGTCATAATATTTCTTATTACCGGTAAGTTTTCCCATCTGGGCCAGTGCAGGGACGCTCATGAACAGGTCATCAAGCCAGAGCGTGCGTGGCTGAGGACGGTTACGGGCCAGCGTGCCGTCATCCAGCCTGAATTGTTTATTGCTGATGTAATCTATGTAATTGTTGATCAACGGCCTGAGATTTTCATCCACACCCTGCCTGGTTGCCTTAATCATGGCAAAACACATAGCACCGGCATCATCGAGCGCGCGGGGGGCGAGCACGGAACGAAGCGGGTTTTCCTTTTTGGGAAAGGCTTTGGCGAACCTGCGGAAATAGGGTACACTGTTTGCAATAAACTCCAACCGGTCCGCTGTATATTTCGTGAACCGGGGATCACCCGTTGCCTTGCCGGCGGCCAGCATGCCGTCGTAGGTCACTCCCCATTCGTAACTGATAAGCCGGAAATCCCCCTTTGCCAGGATAGCGTTTTTATCAGGTGTGGAAAAATTTGTGATCTTTTTCCCTGTTTTCCCATCAATAATCCCTGTCGGTGTAACCTTATTCAGATAATCATAAATGCGGTCAAGAACCTTAGTTATATTTTGTTCGGTAACCGGTCCGTATGGAACAGGATAATCCGGCTTCAGGAGATGTAACGGAGTGGTGCGGTCGTTCACCTTCTTTTGTGCTGATGCCACCCCGGAGATACCGAATATCATGAATACTATCAGTAACGCCTTTACAACTCCTGTGACGGGAGATTCTCCTCCTGTAAACAATGAAGAAGAATTATCAGTATTGGTAAAAAATGCAGTTCCTGTCGATTCTTTTTTATTTCGATATATGTTCATTTCAGGTATCGTATTATCACACACGATTTTTCATGGATTAGGTCTGGTAAACAGGCGGTTGTAATCCATCCAGTGTGCATTCAT
>CAZNHE010000133.1:0-7183 GCA_964572735.1 uncultured Chitinophagales bacterium
GCTCTTTAATTCTGCCTTCATTCCATAGCCGTTCATATTTATAATTAAAAGCATCAGCAATTCTTATAGCTTCCTCTAATTCAATCATATTTTCATTTCCTCATAGTATAGTTGGCACAAGTGACTGCCGCGGAATAGACGGCATAGACGTTAAGTTTTTCCCTTAAACCCGGATTATGTATAGTTATTACTCACGATTGCGCTTTTATTTTGCAGTTAGTTGATTGTTGAATTCCAATGCAAGGTTTATCCAATGCCGAAAGTCGGTTTCGTCTCTTAGGTTCTCTTCTTTTATGTGGATGTAGCCTTTACACACCCGACCTCTCATAACGACTGCTGAGCATCCCTTTCTTTGAACCTCTTGTTCGTGAAGCTCCGGATTTATTCGGCACATCATTCTTTTCGGGCCTGCAGTTAGGCACATTTTACCGTTTACCAGAAATGCCAGGCTCCCGAACATCTTCTTTTCCTGAACATTTGATATATGTTCAAGCGCTTTTCTAATATAGCTTGCAATTCCTTCGCTATATGTCATTATTTTCCAGGTTTCTTTTCATAAAAAGTTAAAGTATGGAAGAATATCATTAGCAAATTCAATTTCCTATTTTCTACTGCCTAAATATCAGGTACGTCATCATTCGTATTTCCATTATTTGGGAATTAATGATCATAGTCTACAATTACATGGACATCGTTGTTTCTCATCATTGTTTTCTTGACACTCATTAGTTGTAATGCTTGAGAAAATCGATTGATTGCTCCGGTGTAGGTTTGTTTCTCAACAGTCGGTTCCTGGTTGGTCGTATCTCCGATCGTCATTGAGATAATGGATTGGGGTGCGAAGCATAACGAGAATTGTCCAAGGCGAAGGTTGAGAAGGAAAATTCAAAAAGATAAATCCGGAGTTATAGCTGAACATCCTGGAAAGTTAAACGATGAAATTAACTAATATGGATTTTATTTGTTTTTTTGTTTTGTAAAGCGCTACCCTATAGTCTGGGGTCGACGTCTTCGCTTTCCAAAGCCAGTACTCCAAATACGCTTTCATGTATGCGTCTCAATGGTTCTTTTTTAACAAATCGTTCAAGCCCCTCGATACCGAGAGCAAGTTCTCTCAATGCTAAGGAGCGCTTTCTTGAGAGTTTCCTGTTCCTTAGTCGTTCTAAATTTTCCGGAAGGTCGTATTCCGGACCGTAAATGATACGTAGATATTCGCTTCCTCTACATTTTATTGCCGGTTGCAGCAATCCTTCTTTTCCGTAGGCGAGAAATTCGCAGGGTTTAACCACTATTCCTTCACCTCCTTTTCCCGTTAAATCGAGCCACCAGTCAATAGCAGCATTAATACTCGCTTCATCTTCGGTGTCGACAACCTTGTGTGGTGTTGGACGGAATATCTTTTCATCTGCCAGACAGATCTCTTTAATATTTTCCATGTGCCACTCATGATCCTTGTCCACATGTACGGCTCCTTCGGTTGCTAAAATATGAAACGGAGCCAATTTGTAATCATCAACTGCTTTGATTTCCCAGCAATAATTTCTGTAGGCCTGAACATATTTTGAGATGGCCGTCTTTTTATAACTGAATTTTTCTAAAGACTTTTTAGCCCCGTCAATGCCCCGGTTGATCGCTTTTTGCAAAACTTGCTCAACTTCTGGAAGCGTGTTTTGTGCTGCCGCACCAACAGAAGCATATTGGTTTTTGAGCAATGATTGTGCTTTGGCAGACCACGGCATAAGCTCGGTGTCAAGGCAAACCCAATCGGTCTCGTGTTTCTCCCAAAAACCGGATTCGGTCAGTGCGCTGCTAATCCTGTCCAGGAATTCTTTTTCGGTTTCAGTATCATTGAAAAAATTTCTGCCTGTCCGCGTATAGCATATTCCTATGCCTTCACTGACCACGCCAAAACGTTTCAGAACAACATCCTCGTCTTTGCAAATGATAAGCACTGCACGGGATCCCATGTGCTTTTCCTCGCAAATGATTTTGCCTATGCCTCTTTTCTTATAGTAGTTGATAGCCTGGTCCGGATGTTCAAGAAAGCCTGGCAATTCACTTGTTCCGCAGGGAGACATGGTTGGGGGCAGGTAAATCAGCCATTTCGGATTGACAGCAAAGCGGCTCATTACTTCCAATGCTGCAATAGAGTTTTCTTCCCGGATTGTCAGGTTATTTCTTAGGCGGGTTTGAACAATGCGTTTCCCAATTACATCATCAATGTTGAGCAAGTCGTCATACTCCTGTTGATGAGTCATTTCACCGTTGGTCTTTTCCTGAAACGATTTTGCAGGTTCACAGTAAACCTCCCTGGCAGGGACAGAGACCAGCTCTTCTTCCGGGTATCGCAAAGCCGTAAGCTTGCCGCCAAATACACAACCGGTATCGATGTCGATAGTCTTGTTAAACCATTCTGCATGCGGCACAGGGGTATGTCCGTAAACAACTTTTGCCTCTCCTCTGTATTCAGATGCCCAGTTATACCGAACCGGCAGACCGAACTCGTCGATTTCGCCTGTGGTTTCTCCATACAGGCAGAATGCACGAACGGCTCCAGAGCCTCTTCCTTGCATTTCTTCCTTCAATCCTGCATGAGCAACGACCAGCTTTCCGTCATCAAAAACATAATGGCTGATTAAGCTGTAGAGAAACTCTTTTACTTCGTTGAGAAACTCAGGAGGTTCATTTTCGAGTTGTTCTAATGTTTCTGCAAGACCGTGCTTGATGGTAACCTTCCTGCCATTTAGCTTCTTTTGTAGCTTCAGGTCATGGTTGCCCGGTATGCACCAGGCAATGCCACTGCGAACCATGCTCATGACGAGTTTTAGAACGGCCGGTGAATTCGGGCCTCTGTCTACAAGATCTCCAAGAAAAATAACTTGCCGGTTTTCGGGGTGCGTAACTTCAAGGCCGAAGGTCTTTTCATTATCCGCAACTTTGTTAATGCTGTAGCCAAGTTTCCCAAGTAACTCAACTGTTTCAGTATAACAGCCATGAATATCACCAATAATATCGAAAGGGCCTTTTATGTCTTTCTTGTCGTTATAGAGTTTTTCTCGAACGATATTGGCAACGCTGTCAACTTCTTCAGGTGATTTGAGTATGTAAATTTTCCGGAATCCTTCATGCTTCAATCCTTTGATGGAGCGTTTCAACTGTTGTCTTTGCCGGTGAATTACGTGATTGCCAAAATTACGGTCAGGTCGTTTCTCATTTCTATTCTCACAAATTTGCTGCGATATATCAAGTACAACGGCCACAGGCAAGGTGTGATGTTCTCTTGCAAGTTGAACAAGGCTTTTGCGTGCTTCCTTTTGAACATTTGTTGCATCAACAACAGTCAGACGAGCATTCTTTAGACGTTTGCTTATGATGAAATGCAAAAGTTCAAAGGCATCATTGGTTGCTGTGAGGTTGTTTTCATCATTTGATACAATGCCTCTGCACTCATCTGAAGAAACGACCTCATATTTCCCAAAATATTTTTTTGCGAATGTACTTTTACCCGAACCGGAAGCACCAATCAGGAGCACTAATGACGATTCAGGTACATTAATTTCCATTTGTAAATATTCCCATTTGTGAGGGAGCGCCCACCTTTTCCTCTTCTTGTCCTATTGGCAGGAACTCCACTTTATAATTATTCCTTTCCGCTACTTTCTTAGCCCAGCCTTGAAATTCCTTTCGTGTCCATTCAAACCGATGGTCGGTATGTCTCATGTTTCCTGCTTCCATGTTTTCAAATAGCACGTTGTATTCTGCATTCGGAGTTGTAACAATTACTGTTTTGGGCTTGGCAAACTCAAAGACGACACGTTCAAAGGATTGTAAGCGGTTTTCGTCAAGGTGTTCAATTACTTCCACAAGGGCAGCCGCATCAAAACCTTCCAGTCGTTTATCTTTGTATGTTAATGCTCCCTGAAATAATTCGATCCTATCTTTTTGTTTAGGAGCCATTTCTTCCCAATGGAGGCGGCCCTGGGCTTTGATCAATTCCTTATACGAAACATCCATTCCGACGATCCTTAAAAATTGCTTTTCTTTTAGCAACATTTTCAGCAGCTTCCCTTCTCCACAGCCGAGGTCAAGGACAGTCCTGGCTCCCGACTTTTTGAGATGCTCCAATACAAGTTTAAGCCTTCGTTGATGGAGCGTTTCCTTTTTCTTTATTTCTTCCTGTGTTAACTCTGCTTCTTCATCCTCCTCTTGTTCTCCACTCTCCTTTAATCGTTCAATGGCTTGCCGTGCGAGTGAATTCAGATTAATCAAATATCGTCTTGTTATCTGCTCCTTTTCGGGATGTGTTTCTAGCCATCCTCTCCCTTTTTTGAGCAGCTTCTCAATCTCGTTTTGACTCACAAAATAATGCTTGTCATTGTCGAGAGCGGGAATGAGAACATATAAATGAGAAAGCAGTTCTCTGGTTGTAATCGTATTTGACAACTCCAATGTAAAGTATTTACTCTCGCCCCAATCTCTGAACCTGTCGTCCAGAATGTGTCTTTGGAGTTTTACTTGATAGCCCAAAGGTTCAAAGAGTTTTCTTATTAATAGTTCTCCTCCCTTTGGAGCCGGAAGAACGGCTATTTTTACTTCAAATGGCAATTTCGTATCTACCAGTTCTGGCCTGTCTTTACATTTTCCATTCATGGCACTCGAGAAGGCTTTAGAAAGTGCCACACTCATAAATGAAGAAGCGACATAAGGGCGGTCATTTACATACTGTCCGAGATTAAATTCTTTTCCGGACAGATTTCTCATACCTCTCACCATATCAACAGGATCAATGTCAAGAAGCAACGCAACAGTTGTTTTATCCTTTGAACTGTCGGGGTAGAATATGTGGGCTTTACCGATAGACAATTCCACTGATTGAAATTTGTCCGGATGTTTGTGGAGCAAGAACCCAAGGTCTGTCGCCGGTTTATGTGTCGTTGTTATCGTCAGTAACATTTTTCAATTTCCCTAATTGTCCGTTTTTGAGCTCTTTTGGCTATCGAAAATGGTCGTCCGTGTGTTGGAGCGTCCGAATACATTAAATGTCCCTTGGTCAGTTTATATGATGTACACTAAGTTGGCGGTTTTGCGTGAGCCCGCCTGATGCAAAGCCGCTGTTGCATCAGGCATTTGTCAGGGAATAATTACAATTCGTTTGCCTTCAGTCTTACGTTGCCATGCTTCCGAGATGTCTTTTAGGGCTGCCTTTTCTATTTCAATGGTCAGTTTATTTTCCCTGATCCAGTCCCACACTTGTTTTACTGCTTCGGAAACAGCCTCATGTGGAATATTCCCCACGCCTGTTATTTCAACACCCGAAGTTCGTATTGCTTCAGCCGGCAAGGTAATGCTTTCCCCTGCAGATTGTCCTATTTGAATAAGACGGGTTCTGCGTGGTGCAAATCCGGCTTGTTTTGGAACGAGTGTTTTTAAAAGTAACTCTGTCGGATGCCCCCAAAGAAAATCCAATACGATGTCATAGCCTTTTCCTGCTTCCTTTGCGAACGCTCCTGTAATTTGCTCGTCCGATTGTTTCAGGTCAATTACCGCGTCTGCACCCAAACGCTTTATCGTTTGCAACCCCTCATCATCCCTACCACTCCCAATTATGCGCCCTGCACCAAGCATTTTTGCTATTTGGACAGCTATCTTCCCGGAAACCCCTGTTGCTCCATTGATTAAAACAGTTTCGCCGGCCTGCAGTTTTGCTCCCCATTTCAGCGGCAGGTATGATGTGAGGGCGGATGCGGGCAGTGCTGCTGCGATTGCAGTGTCAATTCCTTCGGGAATCTGCGTTATATAGTTCTTGAACTGTTGTGGAATAACCGCTTTCTCCGCCATCGTCCCGTAAGGTGGCTTTACTCCACCAAAAGCAACAAGTGTACCGTCCGCAAGGGTACCTACCCCACCGTGCCCCACGATTGCAGGAAATACAGGGAACATTTGCCGGCTTGAGTAATGCTCGCCTGCAACGACCATTTTGTCAAAATTCTCTATTACTGTTGCTTTTACTTCAACCGGTATATCGTCCGTATCGATTTCAGGATCAGGGAAATCCTGGTATTGTGGTATGTCGCCAAATTTTTGTATTACCGCTGCTTTCATTGCTTTTATTTCCGGTTGTTGTGTTGTCTAACGTTGAACCTGTCTTGGAGGCTGCCTTTTTTCGTCATTCACACATTGATAAGCTTTTGAAACGAGAAGTCGGGATTACGCATTTCTATTTCGTTCTTACCTGATTCCGATTGTGCCTTCGTTGCGTAAACGAACATCTTTTGTTCGTAATCGTCAATAGCACTTTGGATGGTTTCGAATCTTCCATTCGTGAGATTACCGGACAAAATCAAAGCATCCAGTAGTCCGATGTTTACGCCTTGTCCCGCAAAAGGCGGCATTAAATGAGCGGCATCCCCGATCAACGTTATCGGCAATGAGCGATTGTTTTTCCACGGCTTACCTAATGGAAATTTTCTTATTGGTAAGCCTACAAAAAAAGATGTTGAGCGAATTAGCTGCTTGTATCGCTCGTCCCAAAGAGAAAGCCTGTTTAAAAGAAACTCAACAACGCCGTCGGTATTTTGAAAGTCCAATCCATTATCATTAACCCATTCTTCGGGCTTTCTGAAAATGATACCGTAGGTTAATGCTCCGTTGTTGTGTGGATTTGCAACTACTAAATTGCCTTGATGTGCTGTCATCAGTCTGTTACCGTTGCATAACCGATAAAATTCGGAACAGTTTATTTCAGGTTGATAAACGTCGCCTTGTATAATAAAGGTGCCTGTTTCCTCCACTTCTCCGTCTGTAACAAAGTTTCTTGCTTTGGACATTCCTCCATTGGCTACGATAACGAAATCTGCAGTTGCATCCGGTTTGTTTTCAAAATGCAAAAACCATTTTCCATTTTTTTCTTCAAGTTCTGTAAACTTTCTATTCCAAACGACCGTGTCGCTTTTCAAGCTGCCAAGCAACATTTTTCTTAAAGCGTTTCTGTTTATTTCCGGATTGTCATACTGGTTCTCGGATGTTGGTTTTCTCGTGGACAAAATATTGCCGTGTTCGTCCGCAAAATGTATTCCCATAGGCAACGCCAGGTCATAATAAGTTTGTAGCAACCCTGCCTTTTTCATTGCCTCTTGTCCCGAGCCTTTATGAAGGTCAAGCGTTCCGCCCCAAATCCTTGCCT
>CAZNHE010000134.1:0-5845 GCA_964572735.1 uncultured Chitinophagales bacterium
TTCGCCGGAAACCAAAGCGGCTGTCGTGCTGAAGGGTATTTCTCGCAAAGGCGCGAAGACGCGGAGGGAAGATGGCGGGTGGTATTTCTCGCAAAGGCGCAAAGGCGCGGAGGGAAGGCGACGGATGGGGGGGGCTCGCAAAGGCGCGAAGGATCGCTGCTATGATGCATGCGATCCTTCGTCCACCCTTTGTCGTCATTTTGAGGAGGCTCATGGCCGACGAAGAATCCCGCCGTCGGCGGACACCGGTGAGACGGTAAATTCCGGATGATCCCGGTAGCGGCAGCAACAAATATTCAGTATCAAAAAAGAATAATACCATGTTTCAAAATTACAATAAGTATATCGATTTCCTGGTCGAACATCAGTTGACTCATGAGCAATTCATGTTCCTGTATATTCTTCATATGGATTCGCTTGAGATGACCCCTGACGGCAAGAGGATATTCCCTAAAGAGGGGCCGGCTATTGCCTCGATCTGGAAGTATGCACAGGCTAAAACTCCCTGGACTCGAACCGGACTCCAGGATCTGATTGATCGCGGATTCCTGCGTTTCTGCGGTGCAGGCGACAGGTTTGTTCCTGATCTGCTGGAAGTAACGGAGCAATTCCGGTCTCTGATATTTGTCGGAAACAAGGAAGTACGGCAGTTTTATGATGCTTATCCCAATCGTATGAAGGCAGGAGTTTCGTTGGGTGCTATCAAAACGGCATATGAAAGATCGGTGATTACCCTTATTACGCACCTCCGGATAATGGAAGTATTGCAATGGGGGATCCGAAATGAAGTGGTCAACTGGAATATCCGGGACTGGATCGGCAGCCAGCGCTGGATAGATGTGGAGGCCATCAGACGCTGCCGTCTGCTGCGAAAGGGCAGAGACAGAGATATCACGTGCAATGCGGAAGGGCAACGGTAACGGCCTGTAACGTTTCCTTTTGACCATCCCGGTTGCAAAAGGGTTATGTTTGAAAAAGCATCGGCGGCCAAAGATCGTCACCAACATTTTCGGTAAGATCATTGGCACGTCATGACACGGGGGATAACCCTCCATGACCTATACCTGTGACACGCAGGTCGCGGCAGCAACCTCTGGAAGGGCGGCGGCCGTATCGGAAGAGGTACCTGGATCCGGACGCGCGGATCGACACGATTCCAACTTTAAGTACTCCGGACTTTAGGCCCTTTAAGCACTTGAAAACACAATATAAATAATGGCATATATGAAACCATCATGATCGAAATGCAGACATCACAAAATACACCGGCTCAGGATGAAGTGCAGGATTACGCCGCCTGGGCCGGACTCAACGGTATAGGCCGGAAGGAGGTTGAAGAATATCTGACTGACGACGAGGTTTGCGAGAACAGACTGGCGGAGGATCATCTTTATCAACATCTGCTGCGCAACGAAGAAATCTCTAAAACCCGTCTTCAGATATTGCAACGTCGCCTGGAGGCGTATGGCGAGCAATCCCGGAAGCTAGAACAGCCGGCTCCCGAATTTCCGGAATTTGCCGTTTCCTGCAGCTGGCTGATGATTGGCGGAGCCGCTGTCATCCTGGCCTTTGGTTATTTGCTGCTTGTTTACTGGAATTCAATGTCATCCTGGCCTCTGGCCTTCCTGCTCATCGCGGGTATAATAATCGTTCTTTTTAGCAGCCGGGTGCCCTCGGCGGGTGAAAAAGGAAAGGACGGACTGCTTCCCGGCCGGCTTTTCCTGCTGTCGGCCGGCGGACTCATACTCTGGCTGATCGCCGACGGGTGGCTGGGTCACCGCAACCGGCAGGATATCCTGAGGGTGGTCGTTTCCGCTATCCTGTTCCTGCTGACCATCGCCGGCATCCGGTACCGGATCGGCAGGCATATGAGCGATGGGATGGGGCGGATAGGCTCCGGGATTCTCCTGCCGTTCCGGCTTGTACGGCTGAGATTATACGAAAGATTGACGCAATGGCACATCCGCCGCCAGGAATTGCAGTATTCCGGATATCATTGCGACAGGGAGCAGCGGATGGCGGTGATCCGGAGCAGGTGGAACTGCGAAAAACGGCAGTTGTACAGGATCTGGCGCCGCGGAGCTGCCATGCGCGACATCCTGGGCAACGGCGGGAAAGAAGAAGCGGACGAGGCATTTCTCACAAATGACGGCAATGGAATATCATAATACACTGATGGAAAATAGCATGAAGAACGAGATATCATACGATAACGGGCAATCCCGACGCGACCGGAGGGATGCCGGGCAGGGTTCATTCACATTCAGGGAAATGGGAGAACGGGCAGGTTCTCTGGGACTGACGCGCGACGAGTTGAAGCATTGGGTCGGGGGACATCTGCAGCACCATGGTTTGCGGCGTCATATGGACCTCACAGCGGAAAAGAAACGGGCCGATGAACGGCTTGCAATGCTCGACCGCCTGATTGAACGGAAGCAGAATCGCGTGAAGGCGCTCGAACATAATATCGCCACACAACGGGTAACCCGTTTTGAAGTGGGGTGCAGTTCTATCCTGGTGGCGGCATTACTCCTCGCAGAAACGGTATTCAGTTATGCAACACTGGCTTATGGCATCAACCTGGACGGGATAACCGGCTGGATTATGGCGTCAGGCCTGACGGCCGTGATTGTATCGCTGGAAGTATTTATCGGCCCTGTGCTTATCCGGCCGTTCCTCGCGCATGAAAACAGGACCCGCCGGGCCGGCATCGTATTTGGAATGATGTTCGCAGTTATCCTTGCCGCCTCAATAATGCTGTTTGTGTATATGGGACTATTTCGTACCGAAGTATTGGAATGGACCGGCGGGGAGAGTTTTTCGGGATATGCTTCGGCTAATCCGGATCAGGCAGCGACATTGCTGATCGTCCTGAGTCTGTTCTACCTTTTGGGTGGGGCTGTAATGGTTGCCTGGTTCCGGGAATTGGTCAGCCTGCGTGCACGACATCGTCAACTGGATCTGGCTGAGGATGATTGGATGAAGCTCTGCGAGGAGAAAACGGACCTTCAGGGCCGCCGGGAAATTATTCAGGCAGAACAGGAATGCCGTTCCGGAATGGATCAGTCGTACTCTGAACGGGTATTTGCCGAGGCGGAGGATGGATGGTTCGCCGCACGGCAGCAGGATGCGAACAACGGAATTCACGGCACGCAAAGGCTGGTCGACCATTTCTTTGCCGGTCACATAAGCCGAATGGCTCTGTTGAAAGATGATGATGGCAGGGGCCGCAGCCTCATAGGATCGTAATGTCAACAAATAAGAAGCATAGAACAATTATCGAAAAGGGAGTTATAATTATTATGAGAGTGAAAATCCTAAAGTGCCTGATAATTGCCTCGGTGAGTATGATGCAGTTTACGGCTTGCAGCGGCGGAGCCGGTCGCACCTCGTCCGTGATACTGGCAGGTATCGATTATAGCGGCAGTGTTTCGCCCGTGCACCGCCGTCATATCCGGCACGTTCTGGACGGGCTGGTTGACGGGATGCACATAGGTGACCATTTACTGGTCCTGCCGATTCATCGCAACACAATGACGGCCGGTTACCTGATCGATACCCGGCTGCAGACCCGGGAGCACGGGCGAAAGAGGCAAATAGCCATACGAGCTCAGCGAAAGGAACTCCGCCGCAGGGTCGACTCTTTGCTTATGATCCGTATGGGCGAGGTCGGGAACCAAACCGATATTCTCGGTTTCATCCGCAGAGCTGTTCGACTGGTGAAGCAAAGCAAAAGACCGGTGCAAATGGTGATATTCAGCGATATGTGGCAGGAGAGTAACACCCTGGATTTTACGCTTAGATATCGCGAAACGGATCCTGATTCGCTGGCGCAGCGGGTGATCACCCGCTGCCCGGAGTTCCATCATCATCCTGCGGGAGTATTGCTGGGATGGATTTATTTGCCGTCCGGCCCGCAGGGTTACGGCAATACGGCACAGGCGGACTGGGCGCATCGTTTCTGGACGACCTTCTTTACACGGGCCGGTATCCGTCTTGAACATTGGGATAGTGTCTGAAGTACTTAAAGTTGAAATACCTGAAGTTAAAACTGTATATCAATATCCAACCCTCTGCCCCTAAGTACCTTAGACACTTTAAGTACTTTAAACTTCAATTATCATGAAAGTATATACAAATTTGGTTTTGCCGGAAAGGGAAGCTGAAAAAGTTACCATAACCGCTTCCCTGATTGCCGAAGGAATACGCTGTCGCCGCCGGTTATGGCTGAATGTGCATGGTTTTCAGGTCTGGGAACAGCGGGAATTCCGGAATCCGTCTCTGGGCCTCCGGGCGCTGCACCTGCCGTCTGCCGGTCCGGAAATGCCGGAATGGTGGAAAGGCGGTGAGTTCGAAGTGCCGCTTCCCACCGGGGACCGCCTGGACGCCTGGTTTACGGACGAAGCCGTCGGAATCGAGTACAAAAGCGGTGCACCGCATGCCGCCCATATTTATCAGGTGTGGAGTTTCTACCGGGTATTTGCCCGGTTTGCCATCACGGGAGTTCAGATGCAGCTTTGGTATCCGGCGCAATGGAAAGACGAGGCGGCTGCACTGGCGGATTCTTTCGGATATGGATGGATGCCGCTGCTCGAAGGGCAGGTCGCCGCCGTACGGGTCGATCCGCCTGACCCGATCGAGGCAGATCAACTGGACCGGATGATCTCGGTGCTGGAAGAAGAACAGGGAGGATCCCATTCGCCCGAAGTACCCTGGCCCGCTGATCATCCTGTCTGCAGTGAATGTCCCTATCATGACTTCTGCCACATCAGATCTTAAAAACCTGCAATTATCAATTATCAATTATCAATTATCAACTATCAATCTCCATCCTCTAATCCATAATGAAAACCTCTATTTACATTATCGAGCCCGTAATCATCCGCCGGGTTGACAATACCCTGCACCTGTCCCCAAAGGACAGCAGGAAAACGGATGACCATCCCGGTGCACAGATCGCCCGGGAGATGGTCCGGGAGTATCCCCTGAGTGAGGAAGAAGTATGGTGGCAGGCAACACCGACATGGCTGCCGGTTGAGCGTATTGCCGATATTCATGTGTACACACCGACGGACCTGAATACCTCTCTGTTGCAGTTTCTCTCACAGAAAGGCATCCCGCTGCATGTGTATAATTATCACGGCTATTACAGCGGCACCTGGTTCTCCCGCGACCCCATGGCAAACGGGCGTATCCATGCAGGTCAGTATCGCATATACTGGAACGATGAGAAACGGCTCGAGCTGGCCCGGGAGATCCTGGCCGGAGCCTTTCATAACATGCGCAGCGGCATAGCCCGGGCGGTACGCAGGAAGAAAACGGGCATACAATACCTGACCACCTGGGACCGGCTCAGAGAAAACCTGGAAGACACCCCTTCTATCGACAGCCTGATGGGCCTGGAGGGATCTCTGCGGAAATGGTACTACCTGCATATGGACGAGCAGCTTACCGGAGCGTTTCAGATACACGAACGAACCTATCATCCTCCGCTCAATCCGGCTAATGCTATTATATCATTCCTGAACAGCATGTTATATACGACGATTCTGAGTGAATGTTACCGGACGCAGCTAACCCCGGAGATCGGGTTTATACACGAACCGGGCCGGCATAAATACCCGCTGGCTTATGACCTGGCGGAAATTTTCCGTCCGTTGCTGGTGGAACCCCTGTTGCTGGAAATGGTCAGCCGTTCATGGATCGGTGAGGATAGTTTCGACAGGAACATGAATAACTGCGTATTAACACCGGAGGGACGCATCCGGGTGATCCGGGCCTTTGAACATCGCCTGCGCAGGACGATCCGGCACCGCAGCCTGAACCGGTCGGTCAGTTACCGGTA
>CAZNHE010000134.1:5945-7073 GCA_964572735.1 uncultured Chitinophagales bacterium
CTGATTCGCCTGGAATGCTATAAACTCATTAAACACATCATAAACGAGCAACAATATGCCTCCTTTAAAATTTGGTGGTGAGGAAGATATGTTTGTTATTGTTACATACGACGTTGACAAAAAGCGCTGCGCCAGGGTGATGAAATACCTGCGGCAGTGGCTCGGCCATCGGCAAAGGTCGGTGTTCAGCGGATTCCTGACCGATACCCAGGTACGGGTGATGCAACACGGTCTGCGGAATCTGGTTGATCCGGAATACGATTCGGTGATCGTATTTAAGACAAACCGGGCTGACCAGATTGAAGAATGGAATACCCGCAGAGCCGCGGATGTGCATAAAACGGGTCGTGTTGCCGATCATCCGGCCCGCAGGGAACACAAGAGAAGGAAAAGAGAACCCATCTCCGGACAACAACGATCCCTGCGGCTCCGGTTCTGAAAAGATAATCGGAAAAGGTATTCTCATCCGGAGGGGCGGATTCCAGGAGAGAGGCATTTCCTTATCTGAAAACTGGCAGAAAACAGGAGAAGACCGCATAACGGCACGGGAGCGACCTGCGGACATTACGTGAAAACAGGGATCTCCGCCGGTGGGTCTGTCCGGGGAGCCGGAACCAGGGATGAGTAACGTTTCATATAGAAGTGTCGATAAGAAAAAGCACCATATGAGACATGAGGAAGGTTTTTCGTATCTGTCCGGTGAATAGCGGATGTTTTATTACAACATAATGTTACCCAACGGGTTATAAGAAAATCCTTCCATGCCGATAGCCGTTAATCCTCCCGTACAGATTTCCGATGCTGGTCGATGCAGTAAAAATTGCATTTATAAACCCTATGCGCTAATTTCAGAAAAAGAAGTAAAGTCTCTCAATCGTACCTAAGTGGAATTAAGACTGGTTACTTTTCGTCTATCTCGCTGATTAAGTGGCGCTCTCAATCGTACCTAAGTGGAATTAAGACTTTTTCACCCAATTGTCGAGAAATTCCTCCCGTTCTTCTCTCAATCGTACCTAAGTGGAATTAAGACAGAGGTCCTTCTCTTTTATAGTTTACATAGATTCCCTCTCAATCGTACCTAAGTGGAATTAAGACCTCTATTATATGGACGCTATGGGGATGAGTATT
>CAZNHE010000135.1:0-741 GCA_964572735.1 uncultured Chitinophagales bacterium
TTTTGATAATGTTCGAAATTAGTTGTCTCCATTGCTATCGAGGCTATTATCCCATCAACCTGTGCCTCGAACATAGCATTTATATTGGCCTCCTCCTTTTCGGTTGAATTGTTGGACTGGGTGATAAGAACTCTAAACCCGGAGTGATTGGCTACTTCTTCTATACCCCGAATAGCTGAGGCAAAAAAGTTTTCGTTCGTTAGTGGAACCATGACTCCAAGCAGGTTGCTTTTCCCCTTCCGTAATGCCGCCGCTATGTTATTGGGATGGTAATTCAACTTTTTTGCTACTTTAAGAACCTCCTTTTTGGTTGTCTCACTAATTTTAGGATGATCCTTCAAAGCTCTTGACACTGTAGATGCGGTAATATTCAATTCTTCAGCAATATCAATTATTGTCGTTCTTTTCTTCTTCATTTGAACAAATTCAAATAATCAGGAATACCGGAGTATCTGATTAATTATAATGATCTTTCCTTCAAAGTAATTTGAGTGGTAATAATTTTCTTCCAGTTCGGGTAGTATCGTTGTTACCTAAGTAAAGTAATAAAAAATAGTTTTTATAGTGCAATCGTTTGCATTTATCGCTGAAAAAAATCATTTTCTTTAACAATTAAACCGGGTTACCGTTTCACTCGATTAAAGCCACGTTAACCTAATTTTTATGAAGCGTGATTCCAAAATGGAGGGAGATGGATTACATACCACAATGCCTGTCCGGCAGGCTGGGCAGCAGGCTTAT
>CAZNHE010000135.1:751-4750 GCA_964572735.1 uncultured Chitinophagales bacterium
GGCCAGTTAGGCGGGGTTGCAGATGTTGGGGGGCAGGTTGCACAGCTCGCGGGCGAACTCCACGCACGCGGCGATCGCCTTGCCCTGCGCCAGCGCCTGGTCGTCGCCGCCGGCCACGGCCAGCTTGCGCAGGCCGGATTCCTCGCGCTTCCGGTTCTTCGCACCCAGGGTGGCGGTGTAGCGGTAGGCCGCGTGGTCGGCGCTGATGACCGCCTGGCGCCGCCCCTGCTGGCGCTGGGTGATACATTAACAATAGGCTAATAAACAACATATGGAAATCATTCACTTATCATTTATAGACTGGGCTATTTTACTGGTTTATATCGGTTTCATTGTCTGGATGGGGTTTTACCTGAAACGTTATACACAAAGTGATGAAGATTATTTTTTAGCCGGACGAAAAAATAGTGCGTGGGTCGCTGGAATCGCTTTTATGTCGGCCAATATGGGGGCAATGGAAGTCATCGGGTATTCCGGGCAATCTGTTAAATACGGACTCTACGCCGCACATTTTTATCTAATCGGGGCGATTCCCGCCATGCTCTTCCTGGGGGTGTTTATGATGCCTTTTTATTATAAGAATCGCATTAAATCTATCCCCGGTTATCTTAAGGAGCGTTTCGATGAAAAAACCAGAGTTCTCAATGCTATTACCTTTGCCGTGATGATGATTCTGGTATCTGGAATAGCACTGTACGCGCTGGCTTTGGTTCTGCATACGTTCGTCGGCTGGGACTGGAATCTTTGCATTTGGTTATCAGCCGGGTTGGTCGCCCTGTATGTGACACTGAGCGGATTGCTCTCTGCGATATTCACGGAGGTTGTGCAGTTCTTCCTTATCTGGGCCGGCATCCTGCTTATCCCGATCCTCGGGTTGGTTGAGCTGAAACATCCCGAGCAAATCCTTGCTCAATTGCCTCATATGTATACCACTCTCTGGTCAACGTCGGCAACGCCGGCTGCCAATCCGATGATGGTATCGTGGGTTGGTATCATTTTAGGCCTGGGTTTTGCCATCGGCTTCGGATACTGGACAACCGATTTTCTGATCATTCAGCGAGCTTTCTCCGCCAAAGATTTGCGATCTGCCCGAATGACGCCGATCATCGGTTCGTACTTCAAGCTGTTGCTGGGATTTGTGGTCGTTGGTTCCGGAATTTTGGCTCTTGCTTTATTGCACGATCCAAACAGCGGATTTCATTTGTTGCATAACGGGAGCAAAGTGAACTATGACTCGGTTATGCCGTTATTGATGATGCGCTATTTCCCTTCCGGAATGATCGGACTTGGTGTCACAACTCTTGTTGCTATGTTTATGGCCGGACAAGCCGGTAATATGAGTGCCTTCACGGCTGTCTGGACGTACGACATTTATCAGTCGGTGATCAACAAAAATGCCTCTAAAGAAAAGTTGATGCGGATGGGGCGAATAGCTACTATTGCCGGAATTATTCTTAGCGTCGGTGGTGCCTACTGGGCGCGGAGCATGCCCACCATCATCGACTTTCTGCAGGCAATTTCTTCCTTCATCCTTGCGCCGACAGCCGCTGTGATCCTCCTGGGCATGTTCTGGAAACGGATAACTGCCGATGGCGCTTTTTGGGGATTACTGGTAGGTATCGTCAGTTCATTGTGCATGTTCCTTGCTCTTCAATTCGGATGGATCACGAACAGCACTATTACTCCGGCAACTCATGCGAGCGTAATGGCTGCTAATTTCTGGAGAGCCTTTTGGGCCTGGCTGATTGCCACCATTGTATCGATTGGCATCAGCATGGTTACCGAATGTAAGAGTGATGAAGAACTCAAAGGTCTTGTTAAGGGGCTAAGCGATCAGACAAAACCTAAAAAAGAGTATGTCTATTATCGCAAGCCGGAGTTTTGGGCAACGATCACACTCTGTATTTTTGTGATTTTGAACATATGGCTCTGGTAGAGTGAAACGAAGGATCAGGAAAAGTGGCAGGAAAAATGCTCAGCTGTCCGGATGCTGAAAACTGACCGATAAAAACCACCTTAACCTGCAACCAGTAGCTTGCAACGGACTAATAACTAAGAACGATTATCTTCTGAAAAAATGGATACAAACCAAAAAGGCATGAGACCCATCTGGTATTTTGTTGGCTGGATGTTATTCCTGATAGGTGTATTAATTGTTATTGCAGGGATTTTAAATCTATTCGTACAACTGCCAGGGACATCAGTGGTCGGATCAACACATCCCGATTTGTGGTGGGGGGCGCTCATCTGCCTGACCGGCGTTTTTTACATTTGGCGGAACCATAAGAAACGTGTCGTATAAGGCTGCCGGAAGTTCGTGAAGGCCCATTAACAATTAAAGATGGCGTGCAGCATTCTCGAGAACAGCTCGTTGACCAGTTCATCAGCTACATCAAAGACTATAGCCAAAACAATGCCCAACCATTCAACTGGACCTATGGAAAAGAATATATTGCTAATTAAATGACAGCTTCCACCCAAATGATTTTACTTAATTTCCGTCTATCCATATTGTACTCTACTCAGTTCTAAAATAATATTGAGTGATTATAAACTTATCGATGATGTTTTACATTTACCCCTTTATTTGCCAGCCTTCAATCGATATGTTTTACCTGCTTCTGTATTGAAGTCATACAAATACGTCTTCCTGAGATGCAGTTCTTTTAAACGGGCCTTCGGAGAAATCAGCGGCTTTTTAATGTGGGGGACCCTAAAAAACGGGTTGGGATTACTTCCGGAAGCCGGATGCAGCGAGAAATCGCCCAGTGATTTTAGGGGATCATAACTCCTTATCCGACAATCCCCTCCCAACCGGGAATGAATAACCACTTCCTGAATCTTACCATCTTTCCAAGTTATATCAACGCTAAAACCACCTCTTGCTCTTAATCCCTGCTCCGAACCAGTTCCCCATTTATCAGGTAAAGCGGGCAGGACAAAAATGGCGCCATCCTGACTTTGTAGCAACATCTCAGCGATTCCCGATGTAGCCCCGAAATTGGCATCAATTTGAAAGGGACTGCGTTTGCCGCTAATCGCATCGAAGAGGTTCACAAAAGTATGACCTTCGCCTCGTGAAACGTCTCCATAGGCCGGAGTCAACTCATCGGCGAGCAACTTATAGGCGTGATTTCCATCTAATAGCCGTGCCCATAAATTTATCTTCCAGGCTACGGACCAGCCGGTTCCCGTATCTCCACGATAAATCAGGGACTGCCGGGCAGCCTGCGCCAGTTTCGGAGTCCGGTAAACGGATATTTGGTTACTCGGAAACAGTCCGTACAAATGGGATACATGGCGATGATGATCGTCGGGCCTGTCCCAGTCCTGTATCCATTCCTGCAACTGCGAATACCGGCCGATCTGCATAGGCGGGAGAGAATCCCGCTTCATGCGCAGGGTGTCGGCAAACAGGGGATCTTTATGTAAAAGCTGCGCGGCCCGTATCGTATGTGAAAATAAATCAAAAACCAATTGATTATCCATAGTTGCACCATCAGTAATGGAAACGGACACCCCGTCTTTGTGCAGATAGGCATGTTCCGGCGAAATAGATGGACATACAACCAGCCAGTGATGGGTGGGCTCTACCTGCAATTCGTCTACGAAATATTTGGAAGCACCTTTAAGAATGGGATAAATCTCCCCAAGATAGGCTGTGTTTCCTGAAAACTTATAATGTCGCCATAGGTTTTCACATAACCAGGCACCTCCGTCCGGCCACAAACCCCAAAAAGCTCCATCTACAATGCCCGTTATACGCCACAAATCAGTATTATGATGTAGTACCCATCCGCGGGCACCGTACATTTCACGGGCAGCCTGTTGCCCCGTAACCGATAGTTCTTTTGCCATCTGAATAACCGGGATATCCATTTCCGGCAAGCCGGTGATTTCGGCAGGCCAGTAATTCATCTCCAGATTGATATTCATCGTATACTTGCTATCCCAGGGAGGATGCATTTTATCATTCCAAATGCCCTGCAAATTGGCCGG
>CAZNHE010000135.1:4850-6982 GCA_964572735.1 uncultured Chitinophagales bacterium
CCACCTTCGGGGGACGTAGCCCTTGCACTCCCCTCTCTTTGGTGTTCCTTCGATGGGCGAAGTCCCCCCGGTTGCGAACTGGAAATGAGCAAATATCTGCCATACTGAAAATATAAAGTCGCGAGTTGAGGATCATTACCCTTGTCAAACTGCTTAATTCTCACATCCGTGGGGTTACGGACCGAATCGGTCACGCCCAGGTTCAGCCGAACCCTGTCGAAATATTTTTGATAGGCCTTCCTTTGCCTTTCGAGTATCCGACTGTACGATTTATGATCCGTTCGCTGTAAGAAATCCCGGGCCTGTTTGGCTGCGTTGCCATTCAGGTTCTTATAGTTCTTAAAATTCGTTCCTATCGATATATAAAGAGTAACTTCATCGGCATGATCGATGTGAATGCTTCTCCCCTGCACATGAACGGATCCACCTGAGACGACCGGTTTCACGATCGTCTCAAACCGAACCTGGCCTTTCATATTTTCCTGATCTCCAGATACTCCGGACAGGTACAACCGATTTTTATACGTTTTTGTCTCATGCGATTGAGGGCTCGTCATGGACAGAGTGCAGGTGATTTGACCTGGCTTATCCGCCGCCAGATGTTCCACTATAACCTGATCGGGGATGGAGGCAAAAGTCGTCCGCGTAAAAGTGACTCCGTTAGATCGATAACGGACCGTCGCATCAGCATTTTCTAAATTCAGTTCACGGGAATAATGGCTGACTTGCCCCTGATCCGGAAAAGTAATAATCAGATTCCCAACCGGTTGGTAAGCCATTCCACTGTTTCCTTTGGGGGTGGCCTTAGCGTTTGCCAGCTTCTGCGCCTCTACATATTTTCCTTCAAAAATCAGCTTTCTTAATTTTTTGATTACCGGCTTCACGGCCGGATTTACATTGTTGTTGGGACCACCCGACCAAACCGTTGCATTATTCAATTGCAGGGTATCCGTATTGACGCCTCCATATATCATAGCGCCAAGCCGGCCATTGCCGATGGGCAGTGCTTCCGTCCATTTTTGGGCCGGCTGATTATAGGACAGCCTCAAATAGCTATCCTGCCCGGATTGGGCGTATGTGACTATGCTGACAGAAACCATTAACAGAGCAGCAAAGCACAGTCTTTTAAGATTTAAAAACTTCATCCCGGACTTATACATCGTATCCATCAGATATTTATGAATGAAAAATGTACGAAGAGGCAACGGCGATTGTGCTATACTTATCTGACAATATCCGAATCGCTTTTCTACGTACCTGATATGCTCGTGAACCGGAGTGCGATCTGAGCGGATGAATTCCACACCCATTTTACAAAATTATTCGGAAACCATTTTTACCAACCATCACTATAAAGGGTCTATGTTGAATACTGTGGGTAATCGAATGGATGCTAACGCCAGGTACAGTTAATTCCAGAATTATCCTTCGAAGAAATCCCATTGGACTAAAATGCATTCCCTCTTCCGTCCCCTCGAGGGGACCACAGGGGTGTTCAATAAGCATTACGATCAGGCAACGAGGACAAAAAGGTGTCCCACCCTGTCTCAAAGCACGCACCTGATTCGACCCGGGTTGTTGTTGAAAGAGAAAGCCCCGTTCGCCGGATTCACCCGGATAACTCGATTATACAGCAGTTCATCGCTGCAAGTCAGGATAGCGTTACTGTTCATAACGATTATTACTCCGTATGAAGGCGTCAGGGCTTTTCTGGCCATCAACCAATAATACTACTACTAAAAAGACGGCAAATATACGATGAACCCGTTGCCCCGCCTTTTGTTTAGTTAGCCACTTGGCTTGAAGTTCCACGTTTGATATAGGAGAGTCGTACCCGCTCCCATCATACTCAATTTTTTAAACCTTTTTTGATGTACCTGCTCAAGTAGTATGGAAATTACATTGATCGGGAATAGCTATTTTACCTACTCTCCAACAATTGTTTTCTTAGTCGGAGGTGATTACATAATTCCATTTCCCGGGTTGAAGAGGCACCTTCTGAGTTTTTCCTCCGGGCCATCGTATCGCAATAGCTACCGGCTGGAGATCTTCCCGATATCCCATCACCTGCGCCGCGCTGTTCTGTGACCAATAGCCCGAGCCCGCCTGGATCGTCCGCTCCGGCCCCTTCC
>CAZNHE010000136.1:0-6966 GCA_964572735.1 uncultured Chitinophagales bacterium
AAGGTGCTGGTGAAGAAGATGTTATTGATGAAATAGCGATAAAAACCTCCAGGGTTTTCGAAAACCCTGGAGGTTTGGAGTTGTTTCCAGGCATTCCAAAAGTTTTAAACTTTTGGAATGCTTTCATTTTCTCCCCTGATCCCGTATTATTGATACGCTCTTTTACAACATGTTGATCCGCGGTTTTTGCAGAATGTCGGCAGTGTCGTTTTTCGCGAAGATACCGGGAAAATCTTCTTCGCGTCTTTGCGACTTAGCGAGATCTATCACTTTCCATGACATCAGTCGTACATCCTGCAAATGAAAAGGGAACCCCGTGTGAATCGGGGACTGTACCCGCAACTGTAATCCCAACCAGCGCGAATGCGCTTGTTGCCGGTCCGCTCCATGCCACTGTTCCGATATGACGGGATGGGAAGGCCGCCGGCAACAGGGAAAGCCAGGAAACCTGCCGCCCGATCTTCATTTCTTCATTATAGAACTTTCGGGAATAAAAGTTCAGTGAATCCATGAATAATCCTCTTTTCAGGGATACCAAACGTATCCGTCCCTTTTTTATCCTGCTTTTCCTGGCATCTGCCACGGCGGCTCATGCCCAACAGGTCGTGGATACCAGCTATACCGCTCCCGAAATTCAGATAACCGCCACGCGTTTCGATCAGCCGGATTTCCTGCAGCCCGTTCAGGTGAACCTTGTCGATTCGCTGCCGCTGCGTTTTCTTGGCAGCCAGAACATCGGGCTGGTTTTGCAGTCGGTGACGCCCGCCTTCATACAAAACTACGGTCCGGGAGGAGCAGCAACCATTTCGCTAAGAGGTTACGATTCGCGCCAGACCCAGGTCATCTGGAATGGATTTGAGCTGAATCATTCCATGCTCGGACTCACGGACTTCTCCATTATTCCGGCCTCATTAATCAGTTCTGTAGAAGTTTCCTCCGGAAATATGGGTACAGCCTTTGGTTCCGGGGGCGCCGGCGGAACGGTGTTGCTCAATACCGCCCGTTCCCTGAAAGGGATCCGGCTAAATGGCACAGCCGGATCATTCAACTCCCGGCAGCAGTCGATCGAGGGAGGATGGAATGATAACCATTGGAATATTTACGCGATGGCTTTTCACCGGCACGCCGCCAATGATTTCAGGTATCTCGATCCCCTGGAAAAGGAAACACGCAGGCGGGAACACAATGGTTTGTCAGCTCATGATATCCTGGTCCGAGCCGGATGGAAGGACTCCCGATATCACATCAGATCAGCGCTGTGGTATGCCCATGAAGAGAACGATATTCCCGGGTCGGTCGTGGGAGTAAGCGATGCCGCTCACCAGGAAGACCGGTTTTTACGCTGGAACCTGACGGGTATGATGGTCAGAGGGCAGACCCGCTACATGGCAAAGGCGTTTTACAACCGGTACGCGCTGAATTACAAAGATCCGTCTGAGCGAACCAGCAGCATCAGTACCGTTTATAACTCGGCCTTCCGGATGTCGGTCCGCCATTATTTCGCCGGGAATCTGAGACTGCAGGGATCTTCATCCGTTGAAGAAGACAAGGTTCATACCAACAACTATGAACAAACAGAAAACCGGTTCGTTTGGAGCAATTTATTACAGCTCAACTATCAGCCCTGGCCGCGGTTATGGTTGTACGGAGCCGGCCGGTTTGATCATTATTCCGATTTCGGAGAGACTCTCATCCCTTCAATCGGTTTGAATTATGAAGTGGTCAAAGAACATTTTTACCTGAGAGCCGCTTTTAAGAAAGATTATACGGCGCCCACCTTTAACGATCTGTATTGGGCAAACGGAGGAAACCCGGATCTCAAACCCGAACACAGTGCTACATTTGAGACAGGTCTCGTCTTTCGATGGAAGACACACAATCTTTCACTCCAGGTTTCTCCGGGAGTCTATCAGAGCCGTCAGCATAACGGCATCCGGTGGGTGCCGGCCGGGGGAGGCACAACAACGCCCGTCAATATTCAGGAGATGGAGATGAAAGGCCTGGAGCTTTCTTCGAAGATGAATTACCGGGAGGGAGCCTGGACCATTTCATTACACTACCTGCTGACACTCACGCAGGCCCATATTTTGAGTAACCCGCAGAGCAGCGGGCAGGTCCGGGGCAAACAAATACGCTATGTACCGCCGGTCAGCCAGAAGTTATTTGCAGGAATTGGATACCGCGGCCTTCAGCTGTTTGTGAACCGGACTGCTGTTGGCGAACGGTTCACAACCAATGACCACAGCAGCGTAATCGATCCGCTTCCGTCGTATTCCGTATGGAATTTGGGATGTGGATTTGTCCGGCCGATCGGGTTATTCACGCTGAACATCCATACAACAGTCTACAACCTCTTTGACGAAACCTATCAGGTAATCGCCTGGTACCCGATGCCGCACAGGAACTATGCGTTGTCGGCGTCGGTCACGTACACTTTTCAATAACCTAAAAACAACAATACAATGAAACAAACGATACTCCTTCTATTCCTTGCCGGCCTCATCATCCGGTCAGTCCCTGTACAGGCTCAGCAAACGCTGAAAAAGGTCTATGTCGTAAACGAAGGCAACTTCGGCCAGGCCAACGCATCTATAACGGCATATAATCCTTCTGACGGAACCGTCGTGATGAATGCATTTTACAAGGAAAACGGGGAACTGCTGGGAAATGTAGCTCAGAGCTCCGTGGTGATCGGCGACAGGATGTACACCCTCATTTATGGGAACAGCAAGATTTTTGTTACAGATTCGAACACCCTGAAACTTGAGGCCGCCATCTCACTTGACAAAAGCAACGGGAAGGGCCCCCGGCAGATGGTTGCCGCCGCTGATGGGAAAGCCTACGTGACCAATGAGGACAGCAAGAACGTGTCTGTGATCGATTTATCGGATAATGAGGTGACCAAAACCATTCCTCTGGGAAGCGGACCGGAGGGCATCGGTGTGAGTAACCATAAAGCGTATGTGGCGTTGAATGACCTGGGCCAGGGAGACAGCGTGGCGGTCATCGACGTAGAATCGGATAAGGTCATAAAAAAACTGAAAGTAGAGGATAACCCCGTGGATATTTCCGTTGACAACCAGGGGCGTGTGTGGGTGGTTTGTGTTGGGAATTTCGGATATGACAGCCAGGGCAATTACAATGCAAATCTCGAAACATTCGGCAAGATCGTAGTTATTGACGGCAAAGACGATTCCATCATCAAAACGATTGACGTGGGTGGACATCCCGGAGATATTGCGCTGATGCCGTCGATGAACAAGGCGTATTACAACGATAACGGCATCGTTTCCATCGACATGAAAACGCTCACAGCCGATGGCGACACGCTGGTCAAAGGTTCATTTTATGCCATGGATGTGGCTCATGACGAACAAACTCCCCAACTGTTCGTGGCCGACGCTGCCGATTACGTGTCGGCAGGCTCAGTGACCCGTTATGATCTGACTACCAAAATGCCGACGAAATTGGCACAGTTCTCTGCAGGGATCATTCCCGGAGGATTTCAGTTCATCTATTCGGGAAGTTCCACCCCGATTGAACGAACGAAACAAGAGCCGGATGAATTCACTCTGTCGCAGAATTTTCCCAATCCGTTCAATCCGTCGACGGTTATCCGTTATCACCTGGGTGTTTCCGGGCGGGTCGAACTGAACATCTATAACATAACCGGTCAGCTGGTTGACCGCCTGGTCAGTCAAACGCAGGCTGCCGGCGACCACCTCGTCCGTTTCAGCGCCTCCCGGTTATCCAGCGGGGTCTATTTCTACCGCCTGAAAGCGGGCGGCAAGGTGCTGGTGAAGAAGATGTTGCTGATGAAATAGGCGTAGGGGCGCAAAATTTTGCGTCCCTGCTAAAGCCCTTGGATAGCTAACTAACCGAATTCCTCTAATCCTATAAAAGGGATCATTCTAACTTGACTTTTACAATTCCCCGTATGACCTTGTCTTTCATACGAGAGACAACCAGAAAATAGCTGATTGCCCCTCCCAATAAAACAATAAACCGTTGCATTTGGAGGGAAAAAATGGTAAAAACGATACTGATCACCGTCTTTCTTGCGGTGCCTTTTTGTTCTCATCTCAGAGCCTTGCACAACAGCATTCTGGCCTGCAGGTCATCCCTGACAACGTTCCCACACTGGTAAAGAAGCTGGGCCTCACCCCGGTAAGAGCAATGGATCCAACCAAACGCTTGCACCTTGTCATCGGGCTTCCCCTGCGCAACCAGGCTGCATTGAACAACCTGTTACACGAGTTGTATGACCCGACCAGCCCGGAATTTCATCAGTTTCTGTCCCACCCTGAATTTGTTTCGAGGTTTGGCCCGGATGCCGGGGATTATCAGGCGGTGATTACCTTTGCAAAAGCCAATGGTTTTAAAATTGACCGAACCTATTCTGATAGGATGATCCTGGACATTAGTGGGACGGTTGCCACGATTGAAAAGGCGTTTCATGTTCACATGAATGTCTACAAACGACCGGGCAAAAAACGCGACTTTTTTGCCCCGGATGCGGCCCTCTCTCTTGACCTGAGTGTCCCTATATCCTCTATCGAAGGGTTGAATGATTATGTAATTCCACATCCTGCAGGGTTTCATATCCAAAAATCCTCAGAGAATAAGCCTGTAACATTTGGTGCTGATGGTTCAGGTCCTTTGGGATCCTATATAGGAAACGATTTTCGGACAGCCTATGCGCCGGGGGTCTCTCTGGACGGGCATGGACAAAAGGTCGGTCTATTGGAATTTAATGAAGGATACTTCCCAATTGATATAAGTTCTTATGATAATTTGGCAGGCCTGCGTCAGGTTCCGATTGATACGGTATTGATTGATGGTGTTACCGGACAACCTACTCTGGGTAATAGTGTAGAAGAGACCATTGATATAGAAATGGCGAATGCCATGGCTCCCGGGCTTGATTCTATCATAGTGTATGATGGTGTTTCCTCTCAAGATATTCTGGAAGCCATGTCAAATAACACTTCTGTTAAACAATTTAGCGCTTCATGGGCATGGTGGACCAATTCGTCTTGTCACTATTATTTTGAGATATTTGCCGCACAGGGACAGTCATTCTTTAATGCTTCTGGTGATTGGGGGGCATGGGACGGAAATCCAGTCATTGGTGATACTCTTGTTACCATTGTTGGAGGCACCAAACTATCAACCACTAGTCCTGGAGGCTCATGGTCCGCGGAGACCGTTTGGAACGACAGCGGAGGAGGCATTGATTCTGGTTGGCTTATTCCAAGTTACCAGCAAGATATCAGTATGAGTCAAAACGGCGGCTCAACTATTTATAGGAATGGACCTGATGTGGCCATGGTTGATTCAAATATGTATGTAGCATATGAGGATGGAGGGTGGACCGTTGGTGGAGGTACGAGCTATTCTTCTCCGTTGTGGGCAGGCTTTATGGCAATGGTCAATCAGCAAGCCGCCTCGCTTGGGAACCCTTCTGCAGGATATATAAACCCTGCTCTTTATGCTATCGGAAAGAGTGCTTCCTATAGCTCTGCCTTTCATGATATTACCACGGGTAATAATAGGTTACCCAGCGGTTTCGGGTATGATGCCGTGTCTGGTTACGATCTGTGCACGGGATGGGGCAGTCCGACCGGACAAAAGCTGATTAATTTTTTGTCTAATCCTGTTTGGAGCGGTACCATTACCTTGACCTCTACGTATACGATTCCAAGTGGGCAAACGCTGATCATTTTGCCGGGCACCCATGTGACAATCCCCAACGGAGCTTCCCTTACCTCCAACGGGGTTATTGTTGCTGCCGGCACTGCCTCCCGGCCCATTACACTTATATTCACAGGAGATCATTATTCTTTGATTGGTCTGACCGGCTCGGGTACTGCCGGTTCCACGTTTAAGTATGTCGACCTGCAAAACGGCAGCTTCTCCTTCCAGTTCTCCTCCGACATTACGATTGACCATTGCACGATTACCCACCCACACGGAGATGCCATCGATTATTACATCACCGACGGCTCAGTAACCAATTCTACCATCATCACCTCTAATTCAGGGGGATATGGGATCTATGCCCTGGAAGGCTCTTCGGTAGATTCTAAGAAGAACACGATTACCAAAACCGGAAGCGGGGAGGGTACGGGCGTGGGCATCGATTACCGGCTGGGCGCCGACGGGTATATCGCCCAAAACGATGTCTCCGGGTTCAACTGGGGCATTGCCTCAATCTGGGGCGCCTCTCCCCATGCCCACGACTCCTATTACCACTACCGGAACAACCGGGTGCGCAACTGCACCGTGGGTCTGATGGTGGACCGGGGCAGCTATCTGTACTTTGGGGATCCCCCGCCGAGCGATCTGATGTGGAACAGCATTTATGACAACACCTGGAATGCCAAGGTAGGAGTGAACTACCCGGACCAGCAGAGTATTCTGGCCGCCTTTGGGGACTGGTGGGGTTCCGCGCCCCCGCCCTCCAACTACCAGGTGGGTACCTCCTCCATATTCGATGACAATCAATGGCTCTCCAGTGACCCCTGGTCGGGGTATTCGGCCCAGAGCGCTGCACCGATTGCGGAAGAAGCGCCTTCTGTTCCTTCAGAGCAGCAAGCCCTCACGCCGTCGGGGGGCCGTGGTTCTGTGGCGGCCGATTCGCTGATGCCCGGCATCCTGCTGCGCGAGCAGGGCCGGAAGGGGAAGGCCGAAGCCTTTTTCTTGTCCTGGCTGAAAGAGCACCCTGGCGATCAACGGGCCTATCTGGAACTCTATCACTGTGCCGACAGCACAACGATCCCCGAACTCATCAAATATTTCAAGACGCTTCCGGATGGAGTGGTGAAGATGCGCGGAGTGTTGCTCTCCTGGCTCTACCAGCGCCAAGGTGATTTGGCCTCGGCCCAGAAAATCAACGAGCAGATCATCAAAGAACAGGCAAAGACTCCGCAGGTCCTTGCAGCCGAAAGGAACAACTTCAATCTG
>CAZNHE010000137.1:0-6878 GCA_964572735.1 uncultured Chitinophagales bacterium
TGAGCTTTGTGAGGTTCATTGTGCACATTGTGGTTTATCTTTTACCGCAAAGAGCGTTACGGGCTCACCCCGATTATCGGGACAAGGTATTTCTTCTGGCGTGCCTGACACTATTTGATGTATGGGTCATAAATTTGACTATTCATGATTTACTGTGACAACGGACCTTCCAAAGAAATCCCCGAAAGATGATGATATCAAAAACAATTGGACGCCTGGGAATTCGTTAGGATAAAAACCGTTTGAACCCCTACGATAAACGCGATAAAATATCTATTTTTAGCTCCCATTATCAAACAAAACTCCTGAATGTGGGAATGTGGCCATTTAATTTACAGATATGAACCATACGCAAGCATACAAAGTCGGCATTTTGGGTGCTACGGGTGCCGTTGGACAGAAATTTATCCGCCTGTTGGAAAATCATCCGTGGTTCACGGTAGCGGCGGTGGGTGCATCCGACCGCTCGGCAGGGAAGACGTATTCAGAGGCTGTTAACTGGCTTGAACCGACACCGATTCCGTCCGGTGTTGAATCGCTTACCGTTACCGGCTGCCGCCCGGATCAGATGAAAGACGTCGATTTTGTGTTTTCGGGGCTGGATTCCTCTGTCGCAGGAGATATTGAGATGGAGTTTGCCCGCGCAGGGATCCCGGTCATTTCCAACGCCAAAAATTACCGGACGCACGAACAGGTGCCCCTGCTGGTGCCGGAAGTCAATCCCGATCATGCGGAAATGGCAAAAGGCCAGCCGTTTGACGCTGACGGAAAGGGATTCATCGTCACAAATCCGAATTGCGTGGTGGTACCGCTGGTTATGTCGTTGCGGCCGCTGTACGATCGTTTCGGCATCGAACGGGTAATCGTGGTCTCTCAACAGGCCACTTCCGGGGCAGGCTATCCCGGCGTGCCCAGCCTGGATATCATGGGCAACGTGATTCCGTACATCGGCGGTGAAGAATCCAAGATCGAGAATGAGCCCTTGAAGCTTTTGGGCCGGCTGAACCACAATTCGATTGAAAAAGCCTCCTTCCCGGTTCATGCAACGGCTACCAGGGTTCCGGTCATGGAAGGACATACCCTGGCCGTTCATGTCACATTAAAAGAAGCTGCCGGGGATCTGGAGACTGTAAAAGAAGCATTCACGAAATGGCGGAATCCGATTGAAACCTTCCGGCTGCCAAGTGCTCCTGCCCAGGCTGTGAAGGTCTATGACGATCCCCGTTTCCCGCAGCCGCGTCTTCAGGCGTATGCAGAAAAGGGAATGCAGACCGGTGTCGGGCGTCTGCAATTGCGGGAATCTCAAACGCTTACTTATGTGGCCATGGCGCACAATACCATTCGCGGTGCTGCCGGCGGGGCGATTTTAAATGCCGAACTGTTGGTGAAAAAGGGACTTTTGTGAGACTGAAACAGGGGTCGGAAGATACGGCAGGAGTGATTCGCACATTTCTCTATATCTGAGCAGAAGAGGCTGTGGGATCTTCCTCGGAAGCAACAATTCTCCGGCTCCGGAAATAGTCCAGGCTTATCCTGCCCGGTCCCGCAATGATGATCCCCAGCAGAAAAAAGCCGACTTCAAGAGGGTGAGAGGCTGCTGCAATACCGCCGTTGCCGGAAGCAGCGGAGGTTGCGGCTACGATCATCACACATATCATAAAAAAGGCCGCGATCCGGGTGAAAAAACCACTGATCAACAATACGCCTCCGACAAATTCGGAGAGTGCGGCGGCCAGACCCCAGACAACCGGCAGGAAATAAATTCCCAGGTGATTTACGGAATGGCCGATCATGCCCCACAGGTGGGGTCCGCCCATAAGCTTGGGGAGACCATGCAACGAAATAAATGAAAGGCCGATCCCCAGCCGCATGATAAATAATCCTGCATCCAGGGCTCCTCGCCTGGTAAAACGGTCGGAATTCATGAAGATAATAGGTTAGGTTTTCGGGAATTGACAAGGATAGTAAACAGAAGCAACAAATATCATCACCTGCTATACTACAATTGTTTTAAGACAACAGTATATTCAAGAGATTTCAAAAATAAAAAATCCATGCGCTTACTGATCATTTTAGGGCTGATCTTTTTTCTTCATGGAAGCAACAGCGTTGCCCAAACGGTGGAACGCCCCCGCCTGGTAGTGGGGATCGTCATCGATCAGATGCGCTTTGATTATTTATACCGGTATCAGGAGCATTTCTCAAAGGATGGGTTCCTGCGATTGATGCATCACGGCTTTAGTTTTGAAAATGCACATTGCCGGTATATGCCCACCGGTACCGCCTCCGGCCATGCCACTATCTATACCGGAACAACGCCGTCCGTTCATGGAATTATTGCCGATAGCTGGTACGACCGCGATACGGAACAAATGGTTTATTGTGTAGATGATTCCGGCGTTAAGACGGTAGGAGAAGATGGCTATGCCGGCGAGCGGTCCCCGGAACGCCTGTTTGTCTCAACCATCACGGATCAGCTCCGGATGGCCACCGGTTACCGGGGAAAGGTCGTCTCGATAGCACTGGACGACCGGAGCGCCGTGCTGCCGGGAGGCCATACGGCTGGCGCGGCCTACTGGTTCGACAGCGAGACGGGCAAATTCATCACCAGCACGTATTATATGGACCGGCTTCCGGGATGGGTGGAGGCCTTCAACGCCCGGAAACTCCCGGGGAAATATGCCCGGAAAAACTGGCAGTTGCTGTTACCCGATTCTGCTTATACTGCCAGTACACCTGATAATGAACCCTGGGAACACGTAACAAAAGAAGAGGATAAACCCGTTTTTCCGCATGTGGCGGCTCACGATCCGGACGATGCGTATGGCAGCCTGCTGGCTTCTCCATGGGGAAACCAGTTGATCATTGATTTCGCCGAGGCGGCGGTTGCCAATGAGAAACTTGGTCAGGATAACGACCCCGACTTTCTTGCCGTCAGTTTTGCAACGACCGATCATGTCGGGCAACGATACGGAACTGATGCCATGGAAACGGAAGATATCTATCTCCGGCTGGACCGTCAGCTCGCCGGATTGTTCCATTATCTCGATCAGCACGTTGGAAGGGGTAATTATCTGCTGTTCCTCACATCCGATGGTGGTGCCGCCCCGGCCCCGGAATACCTGCTTGAGCACAATATTCCCGCCGGCCATTTTGACACAGGCTCCTTCGTAGATTACCTCCGGAAAAATCTTGGGGAGACATACGGAGCCGCCGGCCTGCTTACAAAATATGCCAATGACCAGATTTACCTGAATGACTCTCTCCTCGATGTTCTGGGTCTGAATAAGGAGGACGTTTCTCAAAAAACAGCGGATTGGGCGCAGGATTTTCCGGAAGTGTATATGGCTGCCGCCTCCAACAGACTTGCGGCTCATGACGGCCACCGCTTCCCGGAGTTTCTGCTGAGAAATGGAGATTACCCCGGCCGCAGCGGTGACGTCTTTGTCGTGTATCAGCCCTGGTTCACGGATGATGAGGGAAGCGGCATCGGAAGCAACTCTCCATATTCATACAATACGCATATACCACTGCTGTTTTACGGCTGGCACATCCCTGTTGGGAAAAGCTATGCAGCTGTCGATATGGCCGATATCGCTCCCACGCTTGCCGCTATGCTGCACATGACCGAACCCAATGCCGCAACCGGCAGGATATTGCAGGCATTGTTTGGAAAATCCGGTGAATTGCCAGATAGAGACTGAATAAATCCCACAGTTTTTGCGGAAAAACGGCAGATCCGGAAGAGACTTTTCTGATCTGTTTTTAAGGAACTAACCCTTTCTAATGCAGGAGCATGCCCCCATATATTATCCTGTTCTTTTTGCTTCCGAACCTCAAATTACTAAGAATGATTGATTAATTAAGATATTTACAATTTCTAAAGAATATACGTACACTTAAGGGAGAAGTTGGTTTTTTTATAGCGGCGTTTAAAACGCCGTACCCAATACAAGTAATTGATTTTAAGGGGCTAAAATTGGTAAGATAGCCTCCGATAAGTTATATCCAGGGTGAGCAGCCGAATTACAGACAATAAAACAGAGATGAACGGATTGGGTTCATATACGAACGATCAGCTGTTAAAAGCGATTCGCAATGGCGAAGAAAAAGCTTTTGAACAACTCTTCGTAGCCTATTATGCGCCTCTGTGCCGTTTTGTGTGGAGATATATCTATTCCGAAGTCATGTCTGAAGAATTGGTGCAGGAAGTATTCATTCAGGTATGGGAAAACAGGAAGAGGCTTATTACCGGGGGATCCCTCCGCGCTTATTTGTATCGCGCCGCCAAAAATAAAATGCTTGATCATGTCAAACACCAACGGGTTGTACGGCGGCACAGAGAGGAAATGATGGCGGCCATGAATGAGGAGGATTTCATGGTACATAATGGTTCTGACGAATCCGGCCAGGATGTTTCGGATGAATTCATGAGCCAGGTTCGCCGGGCTGTCGAGGAATTGCCGAAACGTGCGCGTCAGGTTTATGAGCTTCATCAAAGAGACGGACTTACCTACCAGGAGATTGCCATGGTCATGGAAATCTCCCCGAAAACAGTTGAATCCCAGATGAGCAGGGCACTCAAATTCCTTCGGGATCGCCTGGCAGAGTTCCTCCCGCTGCTGATTATGGTCTACATGCTCGGCCTCCTGCTCCATTGACCGGGGAAGAACCGGAACACACGGCCGGTTATCAGCTATAATTCCCTTCCAAATTATTGATCATCCATAATAACACGTTGTTTTATATATGTGTGATGGATCTCTGTGGAAATAAAACGGGATCACCCCGGAATTTTTTTCAGGCAGAATTACAGGGTGCAGCTTTTCCCGGTCGTATTATACCTGATAAAAGTAGTTCCGGACATTCAACAATATTGAGTTTAGGTAACAACCAGGCATGGATCCAATAAATCTGACTCTCCTGCACAAATATTTTTCGGGAGAATGCAGCAAAGCTGAGGAGCAACTTGTTCAGGAGTGGCTTAAGGCTGATGCGCGGAATAGGGAATATTTGAAGTCGCTGGAGAAAATATGGAATGCGTCTTTCGGGGATGAGTTTGATGTAGATGTACAGGCTGCCTGGAAGAAATTCAGAGAACGCGTTTTCGAGGAACAAAAGGCGGAGGCGAAACCCCGGAATGTCTTCAGTATCGTAGATAAGACGCATAGCAGGTATGAATATGAACATCCGCGGCGTCAGTGGCTGGCTGTGGGCGCCTATGCGGCTGCGGTTATTGTGGTAGTCGCTGTCGCGGTTGTGTTGTTTTCCCCGTTCACTCATAAAGTGACGCCTCCTCCGACAGCTATGAAAAAGATCGTCACCCAGAAAGGATACCGCACCTCTCTGGAGCTTGCCGATGGTTCCCGTGTGGTGCTTAATGCCGAGAGCAGGCTTACGGTTCCCAAGGAATTTGCAGCCGACAAAAGGGTCGTCTACCTGGTAGGACAGGCCTATTTTGAAGTGGTTCATAATCCTGATAAACCGTTTATCGTACACGCCGGAGATGTCTCTACCCGGGTGCTTGGCACCAAATTCGGGATCCGCGCCTATCCTGCTGAGAAAAAGGTGCAGGTGGTGGTGGCCGAGGGCAGAGTGGCCGTGGATTCCCAGAAGCCGACAGGCAGGCGGGAAGAAATCCAGTTAACCCACAACCAGATGGGAGTGGTTTCTCAAAACGGACAAACCAAAGTTACCAGTGTTGCAAACCTGGATCAATATCTGGGTTGGAGGAAGGGAAGGCTTGTCTTCAGGAATACGCTCTTTCCGGCTGTCAGACGCCAGCTGGAGCGCTGGTACGACATCACCTGTAAACTGGCTCCCGATTCATACGAACTGAACTCACTGCGGCTGACGGCCACTTTCGATAATGAACCGCTTTCAGAGGTTTTGAAGGTGATCGCCCTGTCGCTGAATCTGGATTACCGGCGGGTACATCAGGTAGTCATTTTTTCAAAAAAAGAGAAAAAACAAGATGAACATTCATTATAACACCAACAACAGACCCATGGATATGGTAAATAAAGGGATACAAATATGAAAACGGACAAACATACTTTGGTAACTATGTCGTGGTATGGGAAAATCTGCATCCTTGTCGTTATGCTGGCCTGGTCGGCGGTGTCGGTCAGGGGCCAGAATACCCGGCGGGATGATACCGGCCTGACACTGGCCAAGCTTGCCGATCAGCTTTCATTTCAGGAAACATTCCGGCCTTACCGGGATGCCAACAAGTCGGCTGTGTTGAAGAAGCTCATCTCTCTTCACCTGAAGAATGCCACTCTTTTCCATGCCTTGCAGGAAATTGCGGATAAGACAGGGTTAAAGCTCTCCTACAGCAGCGAATTTGTTCCGCTGGCTAAAAAGCTGAATCTCGATCTGGAGCATGTTACGGTAAACGATGCCTTATGGAAAGTACTCGAAGGCACAAACCTGCGTTATGCCGTTTCTCCCAGCGGTCACCTGGTGTTGCTGAAATATGAAAATAAGGAGCTGGTAAACCGCCTGGCCTCCAAAATCGTTCAGCAGGATTCGGTTCATGGTAAGGTTACAGACGTCGAAACCGGCGAAGCGCTTCCCGGCGTAAACGTTCTTATCAAGGGAACTTCGCTGGGTACGGCAACCGACGTCAATGGAAATTACACCCTGACTGTTCCGAGCCTTACCGATACTCTGGTAATATCCTATATAGGGTATCAAACGCAAACCATCCCCATCCGGGGGCGCTCAATGATTGATGTGGCCCTGAAGATGCAGGCGGTATCCGGCGGTCAGGTAGTGGTAATCGGATATGGAACAAAGCTGAAAAGACAGGTTACCGGGTCTATCTCATCAGTGCAGGCAAGTGACCTGCAGGAACAGCCGGTAACGCGTGTGGA
>CAZNHE010000138.1:0-1181 GCA_964572735.1 uncultured Chitinophagales bacterium
GAGGCCTGGGCCGAAAAGTACCGCCACGCCAAATTGCTCAACACCCGGCAGTGGCTGCGGAATCTCAGGGCCGTCCGGGTGACGGCTGAATCAATGAGCGACGAGCGTTCGGATAAGAAAATGCAATACCTCGCCGAAGTGGCCGTCCTGAACTACGGCCTGAAACTCGACCCCAAAGCCGACGTCGAGCTGAAATTCCATATGGGTCTGTTCGCAAACGACGGTTCACAGCATAACATGGCTTACGCCTTCGCAGAGTTCCGCACCTGCGTGCCGGTGCTCATGCGCGGTGAGTTTATTAACAGCAACGTGGTGATTCAGTACGGCATTTCCTACAGAGGCATCAATAAAGATCTGGATTGGGTAGCTCTGGATAATGAACTGTCTAAAGCCGCCAAAGGCAGCATAGAGGGGGCAATGGATATTGAGGCCGAAAATGCGCCGATGGGCCCGCGACTGAAAAAGGAGTTGTGGCCGCCGGATCAGGACCGTCGCATGTATGTCAAATACCAGGTAGCCCGCTCGTTCGGCCGCGAGATACGCAGTTCTCCACTGTCTGGATTCACCGCAGTTTCGGATCCGCAGATCAGAATCATCAACGCACCGGGCATCAGCAAATGGAAGCTGGAGTCGGAATGGGAAAACGGGCTGGAACAATACGGTATCGGGTTCGATCAGGACGCTTCATATTACATTAATTTTGACGTCTGGGAACCGAAAATTCACGGATTTTTCAATCCGGCGCGGAACCTGATATTGTACAGCGCTTTCGATAAGCGGAATGTCATGATCCCGTTACCGGGCGGGCGGCTTGCCCGAACAAGCGTCGAGTTAGTGACCCTCCCGTATGCATCGACCCTAACAGAGGACAGCGATGTGCAAGATATCGTGGTCACGCGTATTGAGAAAATTTGCGAGCAATTGGGGCCGCTCATTCAAAAGGGCGTCAAAGCTCCACTGATTCCGGTCATGGGAGTCGCACCCACCCCGCAAAAATAAGGTAATTAGTTGCCCTCAAGGTAACTCACCGATTCCCACCATGGTCATTTGGTGAACGCAACAAACCCATTAGCCGCGGCTGGTTTCAATCCACACCTCTGCGCGAGGGTAATAGCACCAACTCTATCCGACAAATCATTTCTCCCGCAACCCTGGTGAATTTCCTTTTCCCTTCCTATTTC
>CAZNHE010000138.1:1281-6814 GCA_964572735.1 uncultured Chitinophagales bacterium
CCGACAAATCATTTCTCCCGCAACCCTGGTGAATTTCCTTTTCCCTTCCTATTTCTTTTTCCCTGATGATTTCTTGGGATGCTTCTTAAGCTGATCCAGCGGCTTCAACACTTCTTCCTTATAAAGGCTTTTTTCAACCTTGCCCACATACGGATAATGCGTGGCCGTCAGGAGAAAATTATCCTTATTATCTTTGGTACCCGGCGTCAGATGCACTTCCCGCGTTTCTCCATTTTTGAGGTGCAGGCGAATCGAATATAGCGGGCTGCTCAATTCGGCAGGTGTCACGGCGGTATCGAAGTCATCAACCTGGAGCCGTGCCACATGATCCAGAATGCTGCCGACAAGGCCCACTTTCAAGGTGTCCGTTCCATAGAACCAATCCCCGTTTTTGCCGACGATCGTATACGAGCTGTCTGCCGGATAAATCATGTCTATCTGAGTGACGTGGGCACGCGGGATATTCCATATTTTCTTGTCACGCCAACTGGAGAGATTCCCGTTGAACGAACGGCGCAAAAATCCATCCACAAGAAAAACAATATTTTGTCCTGCCGGGCGAACGTACGACTCCATATTCCTGCGCCCGCCCATCTGGAACCGTCCGAGAACGATTCCCGCCAGTTTTGTATCATTATTCATAAACGCAACTTTGATACCCGTCGAATCCACCTGATACCGGGTGAATTTTTTAGGATCCCGGGTGACGATCGCATTGGGTTTCAGATCCGTAAACCGGTTGATGGAACTCTCAATGGCCGATCTGTTGGCGGGATAACTCTCACCCTTGCCCTGCCGGACACTCCATTTGTCATCTTTTTTGATGAGCATTACCGGCTTTTTGTCGGGCGTCTGAATGACTACCTTGTTAACCTTCGCCGTATCAATCGTGATAATCCGGCTTGTGAGGGCCTGAGTGGAGCTGGTGCTCCCGGAGAACCTTACGAATCCCGCAGCGACCAGAAAAATTATAAAAAGAACGCCCAGTGTTTTGGTTGCATTTGTCATGGCTCGATATCCTCTTTTGAGTTACAATCCTTCTTCCATCCAACGGCGGCGGCGCGATTTATTCCTTTCATACCGGACAAAACCATACCCGAGTATCAGCAAAATCGGCACAAAGACATTGATATATTTCAGGGCATTTTTGGCACCCTGGCTGATAATTTCGAGCGGCCGGTCGGTGATTCCCTTGGTACGCAGGGCAATTAACCCCGTGTCATCGGCCAGATAATCAATGCTGTTCGCCATCAGATTGATATTATCGTCCGGCAGCCGTTGTTGCTTCTGACCCGGCTCTCCGTTCTGAACGAAATCGCCATCACCAATAACAATCAGGGAAGTGGGGACGCTTTTTTTCAGCCGGACCTTGATGCTGTCGTTCCCGGCGAAATGGGATGAAAACACCCCCTTGATCAGGGCCGCCACCGGTACGTGAGATTCCCTAAAATCATTGAGTTGCCAGTTTTTCATAAGACTGAGGGACATGAAGTCGCCCGATTCCCCCGACTTGCTGGATGAAGAAGCCAGGACGGTAATCTTTTGCGCACTATCGGCCCTGGTCGTATCTATGGAGGAAACAAACTGAAAGACGACCGACTCGAGCCCTTTGCTGATGGGATTATCCCCGAATGTGGAAATAATCGGGATATAAGGATAGCGGATCTGCCGCACGAACTGAAAACCGTTCTGCACCTGGCTCACACCGATGGCACTGGCGTTTACATCGCGCACGAGATTGGGTTTTATGGGGATGTGATAACTCGTCAGCAGGTCATTGATCCCTGTATCCATCGGCCGGGCAAATCCGCGTTGTATATTGGCCTGCACTCTGTTAATCGCAAAGACGGCCTTCCCGCCCGCCATAATGTATTGATCGATCGCCTCCAGTTGTTTTTGAGTGAAGGGCTTCGTGGGGGCGACGACCATCAACACATCGATATCGGCGGGAACACCGGTCGAATCGAAGTCATCGACCGGCTCGACCTGGTAACGATCCTGCAATTGTTGCATCAGCTGGGGCATTTCCTGCCTGCCCGGCTCGCCGTTCCCCTGCAGGAGTCCGATTTTGGGTTTCTTGGTTTCCGTCAGTTTCTTGATGGTACTGGCAATCGTGTATTCCATTCCCGCTCCCGGCTGAATTACGGGTACGATTTCATTCTTACCCTCATACCGAAAGACGGCCCCGAGATAAGCACGCTTCTGCGAGACCTGATCGCGCTTCCGCACATTTACCAGAACAGGACGAATCCCCGCCCGCTGGGCTTTTTGTTCTGCTTCCGGATTTTTGTTCGGATCAATGAAATTATATTCCAGATTTCCACCGGAGTAGGCCCGGAATTCATTCAGAAAGTCCCTGAACTGGCTTTTAATCCGGATCAGTTGCGGGGGAAGCTGACCGGAAAAATACGCCGTCACCGTTACCGGATCCTGCAATGATTTCGCAATGTCTTCACTTGGTTTCGACAGGGTGTATTCGTTGTCTTCGGTCATGTCGAATTGCAGGAAGACCTGGTCGGCGATGTAATTGGCAAGGATCAAAATCCCGATGACCAGGGCGATCTGTGTCACCCCCTCCTTTTTATTCTTGAAAAAGCCGCTGAACCATTTCATGACCAGACCCTCCGTGTTAGTGAAGTTGTGGCAAAAAGCATCCCAAGTACCGTGAGCGAGAGGAGATAGACGATATCATTCAATGTGATGACTCCCTTCGCCATGCTCTGAAAATGAGCAGAAAGGCTCAGATAACTGGCGATATTCGCCAGGAAATCCGGCAAAACAGGCACCATCACCTGGAACAGAAGCTGAAAGAAAAAGGCAATGAACAGCGCCAGGACAAAAGCCACGATCTGGTTACCGGTAATACTCGAGGCAAATACCCCGATACTCACATACACCGCACCAATGAGCAATAACGAAATATATCCGCCGACAACGGCACCATTATCAATGTTCCCCAGATTGGCCACCGTGATATAATAAATGAGGGTGGGTATCAGCATCAGGATTACCAGGAACCATGAAGCCAGCCATTTACCCACCACAATCTGAAGATCATTAACAGGCTTGGTAGCCAAAAGTTCGAGTGTGCCGGTGTGTCGTTCTTCGGCCAGCGAGCGCATAGTTATTGCCGGTATGAAAAAAAACAGGGTCCAGAAAGAGATCTGGAAAAAAGAGGTGAGAGAAGCCTGTCCACTGAAAAAAATATCAGTACCGGATAGCCAGGTAAAGAAGCCGCTGAGGCCCAGGAAAACGACGATTATGATGTAAGCGATCAGAGAATTGAAAAAAGTATTCACCTCTCGCTTACAGATCGTCCATATGGTATGCATGTCGGTTGGTATTTGCCCTTAGTTAACGGTTAGTTCACGGAAAATATCTTCAAGACTGGTTTGCAGCGGGGTCATCTGCAGAATCACCCAGTTTTTTTCCACGCAAAGGTGGAAAATATCCCTCCGGGCATCGTTTCCCGGAACAGAGCCGACTTCCCAGGCACCTGTTTCATGATCGGCAGCCTGAACCTGTGCCACACTTGGAAGCTGCTGCAAGGTATCACCCACGGTTTTGTCGTTCGTGGAGACCTGGATCAATAACCGGTTGCTGCCTGATGCACGCAGACTCAGTTCTTCTGTCGTTCCGTTAGCAACAAGGGCTCCCTTATTGATGATCAGGATGCGGTCGCAGGTCTTTTCTACTTCCTTGAGAATATGAGAGCTGAGCATGATGGTCTTTTCCCGGCCGATTTGTCTGATGAGTGAGCGAATCTCGACAATCTGATTGGGATCGAGGCCGGTAGTCGGTTCATCCAGAATGAGTACATCGGGATCATGAATGAGTGCCTGCGCCAACCCGACCCGCTGGCGATATCCCTTGGACAGTTCTCCGATATTCTTATGCTTCTCGTTCCCCAATCCGCATATATCAATCATTCTTCTGATACGGTCATCAATTTGGGCAGGGTCGATCTTCTGAAGCTGGGCCGTATATTTCAGATAATCAATAATGCTCATATCAAGGTAGAGAGGATTATTTTCCGGAAGATATCCGATCCGGCGGCGCACTTCGAAAGAGTTGTCTTCTATGCTGTAGCCATCGAGAGAGACGTGACCCATGGTCGGCTTGAGAAAGCACGTGATGATCTTCATGGTTGTGCTTTTACCGGCCCCGTTGGGACCGAGAAATCCCAGGATTTCTCCTGTTTTTACTTCGAACGAAATATCATCAACCGCCTTCTGTTGACCATAGACTTTGGTCAGATTTTGTACGGAAATAGCCATAGCTCGTTGATTTGAATATTTTTTTAAAATCTAACAACTAACCGGGAACGACATTAAAGAATGAACAACCCAAGATAACGCGTCCAGTAACGAACGCAGATTGGGCAAATTGTATGAAATATGAATTTTTGACGAAGTTTTGTAGGATAAGAGAATTTTTTCATCATCGTTAGAAGCAACAGAAACAAGAATTTTTGAGGATGATAAAAAACCACAAACAAGGGGTTTTTATGGTCTCACAATAACAGCATAAGCAGAAAGCATACAAGTACAAATTGATTTGCCTACATCCACACGACACCTCTTCATGAACTATGAGGATGAAAAAACGATCGTCTGATATTCTCAGAATATTCCATAATATTTACACTGATATTTTTATAAAATGAACGATCAACGATTATCATATAAATGATTGATTATGCTGATACATATATCAAGTTGATATAAAATCAGGAATAAATGATATGAGGATCTTCTCTGTGCAGGTGTACTGAAAAAAACTGCCGGCCCATTTTTCCGGTCCCGGATTTCAGGCGTGGATGAACCTTTGAGGGACCGCCCCATCAGCCTCTTTCATCATCCGGCCAATCGTCCCCATCGTGGCATCCGTTCGCTTTGAATTATCCCTTTGGAACGGTATCATCTCTTGTCACTAAAGATTCCAAGTGTATGGTTATGATAAAGGATAAAAAAGACGCCGCCCTTTTGCCGGAGAAATCTGAAAAGGAGAAAAAGCGGGCGATGGAGCTGCTCAATCTGCTTTATAAGGAATACCCTGATGCCCATTGTGCCCTGAATCACACGAACCCGTTTGAACTATTGGTGGCCACCATCCTCAGTGCTCAGTGCACCGACGAACGGGTCAACAAAGTGACGCCGGAGCTTTTCAGGCAATATCCTACGCCGGGGGCAATGGCCGAAGCTCCGTTGCCGGATATCGAGGAATTCATCAAATCGACCGGATTCTACCACAACAAGGCCAAATCCCTGAAAGCGGCCTCACAGGAGATCGTCGCAAAGTACGGCGGGCGCGTTCCCGACACCATGGAAGAACTGCTGAGCCTGCGCGGCGTGGCCCGCAAAACCGCCAATGTAGTACTTGGCAACTGTTATAATAAAAACGAAGGTGTTGTGGTGGATACCCACGTGAAACGGCTTGCTTACCGGTTCGGTCTGACAAAAGAGACTAAAAATGTCGCCAAAATTGAGAAGGATCTTATGGCGCTATTCCCTCAAGAACACTGGACGATGCT
>CAZNHE010000139.1:0-6787 GCA_964572735.1 uncultured Chitinophagales bacterium
AGGCCGGGCCAAATCGCATACCGTTGGTTAAAGTCATCAAGCATTATTCAAAGGAATCCGCAGACAGCCTGAAACTCAGGGCCGCCTATTTTTTGATCGGCAACATACCCGGCCACCGCTATAAAAAGTATTCAGATATTTTTGAGACCGCCTTCGACTCGGCCGCCACCTACCGGGACTGGAAAAAGCGCAAACAGTATTTTAGCCATGCTATGAAACGGATAAAACAAGAACATCCTGTAGAATTTTACAACGACAGTACGATATATGACCTAAAACACGTAACCGCGAAATTTCTAATACAAAATATTAATCTGGCATTTAAAGCTTACCACCGGATGCCCGAAAAATTTCGCCCCGCATTCCATGATTTTTGCCGGTATATACTTCCCTACCGCACCAGCAACGAACCGCTGGTATCCGGCGGCCGGAAGAAACAATTTAAGAAATATCAATGGGTCTATCAGGCCCTCCGCTCCAGGCAGCCTCTGCTCAGTGTTGTAGATAGTGTTATTGATTCGGTGGGCATTCATTTCTGCCTGCTTAAAGGTTATCCGGGGTTGCTTTCAGCAAAACAGATTGAGAAAATAAAATTAGGAAGTTGTGATGATGCAGTTAACTACCTGGTCAATGTATTTCGTGCAATCGGTATTCCCGCCAGTAAAAACTTTACGCCGCATTGGGGAAATAATCCCCGGTATGGCCACAGTTGGCTAGCCATTCACACCGGCGACAGTATAATTGCGCTGGATCCTTTCACAGCAGAAAAGGAGAAGGAACGGTATCGTCGTGCAAGCGCCCCTAAAATATACCAATTCACCTATAATCATCATGATGCATTTTTGCCTTTTACCGAAGATATAACCGATGTGTACAAACCTCCCAATCGAATAGCGATAGAAAATCGGTGGGACAGCGACCTGCATGGAAATAATATTTCCCTGATGGTCTTTGATCGGCGAAGTGCATGGTATCCGGTGGCCCGCTCTAAAAGCCTTAGCAGAGATTCGGTCGTTTTTCAAAACGTTGGCGATCATATCGTATATATGACAGGTTATTACGACCACTTTCGCACGTTTCATCCCATAAATTATCCGTTTATTATAAATAGCCGGCAGCAGGTAAGATATTTAAACCCCATGGCCGGCGGCCGGCTTGATTCAGCCCTTCTCCTGCGAAAATACCCGCCTTTTTTTCTTAGTCATAATAGACGCAAGCGACGATGGATCAAAGAAATGAACGATCTGAGACTTCAGGGATCGAATGTACCATCCTTTCGCCCTCATCACGATATATTATCCGTCCGCCATTTTAATTCCACCCACATTCAAACAATTCCTCTGTCTTACCGTGGAAAATACAAATATTACCGCCTCTTCGGTCCGGATTCGACCCCCGTATGGCTGGCTACGCTGCGCATTAAAAGCAGGCAGAAGATTACAAAGGTCTATGCATACCACTGGGCCGGACAGTTTTACGCCGGGCAGTTTGGGGTTGATCCTTTGGCTGATGATCATCGTGTACCCAAACAAGTACCCATTTGGGCGCGGATCGTTAGTATGAAGCCTTTGAGGGACAATAATCCCCTTACGTATCGCGGCGGGTGGGCATTCAGGGTTTATTATGTTTTCCCAAAACCGGTTAAAATTCACGCCATTCAGTTGCAGCCGCGCAACGATAACAACGACATTAATATCGGCGATACCTATCAATTGATGTATTGGGATAAGAGGTGGAAATCTCTGGGCACGAAAGTGGCAAAAGATACCATGCTGGTGTACCATAATTTGCCGAAAAACGCTTTGTACTGGCTGCGTGATCTCAGCCGCGGGAGGGAAGAAGAGGTATTTACACTCACCCGCAGCGGGCGCCAGTGGTGGCCCGGGGTGAGCAACTATAGGAAGTAAAACAATATGCAGGGGAATACCAATGAAACCAGTTGTAACATTGATAACCATTCGTTAATTATAATCACAAAGCTATTTGATGGGTAGCATTATTATGGGCAAGTATAAAACGAGAAGCGAAATGGCCAACGAATATGGCGTGAGCAGAAGAACCTTTTATGAGATGATAAAGGAAGCAGATTTTACACTATCCCGGGGCTTAATTACGCCCAAAGAACAAGAGAAAATTTATAAAGCGTTTGGGGATCCTGCTGAACGTAAACGCTTAGAGAAATAGGGTACCTATTTTATTGATTGCTATTTTATCCTGATCACTGCAAACCTGCGTAGAGACAATGAGATAGCTCCCGCTCATCTTTCCAATAATGTACTGTTTTTATAGTCTTGTTCTATTCCTCGTTCGCCCAGACATTCCCGAAATTTCCCACTTTTGCTCACTTTTTCCCAGTTTTGCCCAAAATTCACTTTGCATTTTGGGTATACTGTTTTATGGCTATAGGAGCAAACGCTGGTACACAACCTTACCTACAACTAAAACGGTGTGGAAAGTGAAACGAATAAAATTACCTTTGATCGCATTGGCAACGGTGGTATTGACAATGGTTATAGTACAAAGCTGTGATCTGGGCGGGAATCTAACGGGGTCGAACCAAACAAACATTAGCCATCGTTTAGGTGCCCAAAGTCGAACGGTACGGGGGCCTGTGAATATAAAGGGAAATTCCCAATCCGAATATCTCACATTAAAGGTCTATAAGATGACCGAAATGTCAAAGAAAGACTTGAAGACAGTAAGTAAGGCGCGTAGAAGATTAGATATCTCTTTAGAAAATGGACCCTGGCACATAGAACAAACATCGGGAGCACAAGTTAACATATCCGAAAAATTGTATAAATTTATTAAGAAAGGGTTTGAAAACTACAATAAAATAGTAGTTCAAGATCGTAACCGTACATTAGATTATTCTGTGCCTCTGTTAAAAAGTAACAGCGTGGAAGGAGGTGGCTCCGGAGGTGGATATCAAGTCGTAGGCGGCTGTTATCCGCGGGCTCTTTCTCATATATCCAGCGTAAATTCTTCATTCTGGACAATATATAATTACCAATATGGTCGTTATGGGCCCGGCCCTGGAATACCTGCGGATGATCTTATGGTAGAGGGTAATTACTTTTCGAGTGCCCCCCTAAATTATTATAGTCGTTACGCACTTCATCTTGGTGAAAACTTGCAAAATACTATTGTTGTGTTTCGTACTATATACGGTACAGGTCACGCAGTGAATGGTATAAATGTTGACAGTACCTATATTATAGCGTATGATTACACGATTAGCGATACTATAGCCGTTCCCATTAACTCGGTAAAAGGTGTGATTACTCCTGATAGCCTTGGGTTTTAACCAACGTTTATTTCCATAAGCTCTTTTTTGTTCTCTTCGAACCAGAGGAGCAAAAAAGGGATCATCTATTGATCATAAGATTTCTTGATGGTTCATTGCAACCAAAGCAACCATTGTTTACCTTTAAGTATGATTATCACATCGAGAGGTTTATTATGAAAACCCATATAATAATCATAACCGCCATCCTTATCAGTTTTTCTTTTTCGGACAGGCTTCTTGCACAAGATTCATCAACGTATAAAACGAATACGTCCGCTTATATTAAGTACTTCTCAAAAGAAAATGGCATTACTGTTAGAATACCTCAAACTTTTAATGATCTGCATAAATATTTTGTCAGGAGGACAGTTCGAATCCATAAGGGAGCCCTTAAACTTTCTACTTATGGGGCTATCTTCCAAACGAAGAACAAAGAGTGTATTGTAATGTATCCGGCCCGTCCTCTCCCTCCTATGACTAAGAAAGAAAAACAAATGGCCAAAGTAGCAATGAGGCTAAACCGGCGACTGAAAGGAGATACGTCAACCGCTAAGCTAAAGCTTCCAAACCCGAATAAGTTTCCCCGACAGAGAATAACACTCGAGTTGAAAGACAATACCGGATTGTATGATTATTTTGAAAGACCTTTAAGTGATACGGTACATTTTCATTTTAATGATCATGTGACCATTATAGCAGGAAAGAAGCCGCAGGAGATGTTTAATGCCGATACAATGTATATTTACGATCTGCCTTTACAGAAGCCTCTCCCGAAACAATACGTGATATCAGATTTGTATTGGTGGATGAACGCTGCTGCAACTGATTCGCTCCACGCAACCCGAAAAAAAAGCGGAGAGGAAAAATATGCCTATCGTACGGGATTGGTTCTGTTTAAAAAAGGTCGAGGCACCATGCTTTTCATGCTGTTCTTTACCCCAGAGGGGAAAAAGCATGAATGGAAATACATCAACATGTTAGGGAAGAATGTGTGGTATGATGAAGATTTCAAACAGAATGAAAAGGGGTAATAACCTAAACCTAAAAGCTTATTTACCGGATAATTTTTATGAATTGGACGTGTTCAGGTAGCCAAGGCTTAAATGCTATGAACCAGGATAGTCGATAATTACGCTTCATCTTATGTGGATGTAAATTTGTATGAACCTTTTTTTGTGTCAACATTTAACGGTTAATGTTTCCTTTTAACTCTATCGCATCTAAAGGGGCTCGGAGTATTCTGTACCTCTTTTTCTTGGCAGGCAGCATATTTATTACTTCCGGACACTTCGTAAACACGTTTAATGCTCCCAAATATTACATTTTCGCGGCGTGTATCTTTTGTTTAGGGATCGTCTCGCCATGGTTTTATAAAAAGGTAGCACTGCCCTTTTTTTCTTCTGTTTTGACTCCTTTCTTTATCGTTGGCTTATTGTACATGCTCGTGTGGTTTAGCGCTTTTAACGCCCATTGGGTAAATATAATTGTGGTGCTCTTGCTCGCTTTGTGGTGCCTACAAATAAATGGCCAAAGCGATCTGCGGCGATGGATGCTCGTGGGGTTTGTTGGATTGGGAACAGCCCTGGCGGCTTACGGCCTGCTGCAATACGCTCGCTGGCTACCCCGGCCAGCGGGGTTTGCCATGAGCGGGGCTTTCGACAATCCCGCAGGTTTTGCCGCTGCACTGGCATTGCTTTTTCCAGCAGGCCTATACCTCGTTTTAGCTGAGAAGCACAACAATTATCTGCGATTCCTAACCGGTACCGAATAATGTACTGTTTTTAAAGCCTTGTTCTATTCCTCGTTCGCCCAGACATTCCCGAAATTTCCCACTTTTGCTCACTTTTTCCCAGTTTTGCCCAAAATTCACTTTGTTTTTTGGATATACTGTTTATGGTTATAAAAGCAAACGCTGGTACGCAACCTTATCTACAACTAAAACGGTGTGGAAAATGAAACGAATAAAATTACCTTTGATCGTATTGGCAATGGTGGTATTGACAATGGTTATAGTACAAAGCTGTAATCTGGGCGGCAGTGTAGACCAACCGAATCAGCCGGAGCTATCAAACCGCCAGAAGAAACGGGCTATGCTCAAAAAAGACAACCAAAGAATATCTAAGCAATATCAAATTAAAAAGATGATCCCTTTAACTGACGCCCAAATTCTACACCACATGAAGAGCATCTACAACGGTGGAGGTGGCACGTATAAAAAGTTGCATGTTCAATCTCAATCTTCAACCGCAGGCCGCTACCATGGTACACCGTTTACTAAAGGGTTACTGGGCAAACTGAATTATAAGGATGCCAAAATAATAGCACTCAAAAACGGGGATACATTTGTGCGAGTACCAGCCATTAAAGGGAATAAATTCAGAAACCATAAGTATATCAGAATAGCTCATTTGATGTTTAAGAAAAGTAATCCATCCGACGGGACGCTTATTGTTAAACAGATCAGTCGGGAATTTCTTAAAATAGCTAAGGTACAAGGTTATAGTTTATTGGAACGTGAGATACATTTCACTGGCATTGTTAAAGCATATAAGCTACATGGAAAGCACGTTATCAGTCTAAAAGGCTTGGTCTTTAATAATGGTTTAGTAACGAAAACGATTACGCTTGCTGCTCATAAAGAAAAAAATAAATACGTAAAAGGAGCTAAATTTATAGCAGGCGCAAAGACAACCTCATGCTGTTGGGATTTTTCTAATATGTTAGCAGAAGCCTATCATACAACTACGTCTTTTTTCAGTGATTGTGGCTACCTCATTGGAGATGCTTTAGAAGCTGCTGGGGCCACTGCAGGTTGTGGTGCCTCAATAGCAGGTGAAATTCCCACAGGAGGGTGGGATACAGCCGTATCAATTACTGCATGTTCCGCGACAGTATATTTTGATGTCAAATTCGTTTATCAGGTGTCCCATCCTCATGCTGGCTGTGCACAACACTTTTGAAAAGCGAGGATTAAAATTACAAAAGTTCTCACTGCCATCCGCTGTTATTTGTTGAATTAAATTCCAAGATTAGCTACTATACTTCTTTATAGAATAATTATTCATAATATGAACATGGATTTTAACTTGCTATTCTTAATTATTGAAGTAGTTTTAATGTCTGGTCTGGCAACATCATGAGGAGTAGTGTTAAGTAAATGCGAAGCTCCTTTCAGGAAAAAGATTTATCTTATAGTAAGTATAATATGCTTTTGCGGAGGAGCAATTGCTGATGGTTATACCAGGAATGCGACTACCGAAGTTGGGATTTTAGCAAGATTTTTAATAACGATTTCAATCCTGATAGGCGTAATATTATTTTTTATAGGTAGGTGGAAGCTTAATGAATTTAAAAGACATAGTGAGAAATAATGATTTGATCCTATCAATTACTGTAAGTACCTGAGGGCGTATTTTTTCATCTATCTGCATTTTGCAATGAGATATACGGGAGGTATAGAGGTTTTTCAATTAAGAGGAAGGAAAATTATTAGTGGGC
>CAZNHE010000140.1:0-6766 GCA_964572735.1 uncultured Chitinophagales bacterium
TTTATCAAATCTTAAACATGAAGCAAAAGAACATAATTACAGGGATAAAATGGATGAAGCACACTTGCAACGGACTAGGAATTGCCATTATATATTTCGAATATTCAGCCCTTTAAAAAGCAGGTAAATCGGTTACCGGAATGAGATGCAAGAACAAGTTAGACTAAAGTGCTATAGTTAAACCGCGCTGATCGTGACGTAATACCCGTCCGGATCCCGGAGGGAGAACTCCATGGTTTTTGTGTTAGGGTTCATGTGAGGTTCCTCCTCAAACCGGGTTACGAGCGTTCGCGCCCTTTGCAAAACCATGTCAAAATCATCGACGCGGAAGAACAAGAGGAGACCGTTTCCCGGTTTTGCGTGATCGGGGCTCATCAGGGAAGGGTGGCCGTGGGCACCCCATTGGTGGAGACAGAGCAGGACCGTTCCATCCGGATCGCGGATTTGTCCGAAGTCCTCGTGGGCGGGAGCCGTATCAGTCCGGCCGAACAGCCGCTGGTACCATTCGAAGCTGCGAGCGACATCCTCGACTCCAATAATTGTCCACGTGCGTTTCACCGGGGTTCCTCCTGCAACGGGTTGTTAAACGCCGTCGTTTGCCTGAATGTCGATTCGAGGGTTTCCTTAATAGCTGCAGAACCCGCTTCAACCATTTGTGCAATCGGCGGTTCCATTTCGTCAGGTAAGAGGTCCGTGACCCAGAGAATGCCCGAGGTGTTCCCGGAGATCGAAGTCACCTGAATGTAAGCATTGTGATGCGATGCCCTTCCACCGATGGATGTATACGAAAGGCGGTGCAGATCATCACTCACAGTCACAATCTGTTCCTTGACGACGAACCCGTTAGCGAATGTCACGGTGCGAATATCACCCTCGAGAGCGGTACTCACGACAAAACCGGCCGCCAATCGTGAATGGACATTCCCGACATCCTTAACCGCGTCCCAAGCGAACTGAAGGGGCACCGCAACCTCGAATTTCTTATATATAGTAGCCATAGGTATTTCAGAAATATTGTTGAACGTTCTAACGTCTAAGCTAACCTGCCGCCAATTGCGTAGGGAATCTTAGCCACCCCAGCGGGTAAAGCGGTCAGGTTGGACGTAATGTCAGGCATGGATTTCATGGTTTAGCGCCTTTCTTCCATTAAGCCGATCAGATTCTTATCAGGAACACGGACAAAGCCAATCCACAACTCGTGATCGGGCAGCTTCGCCGTTAGTTGTGGTTTACGCTCATTGACTGCGCCACGCTGAACAATAGCCGAATGGGCAGCCTCAATGTTAGAAACCTTGAAGTAAAGAATGGAGTTCTTCCCCGGTGTTTTGTGACTTTGCGGAGTGCTGAGCATAACACGGATGCTGCCGGCTGCTAAAAAGGCCAAATCCGGAGAAGGATTGAATAAGAACTTCAGCCCCAATACGTCGCGATAAAATGGCAACGACACGCTCACATCGTCAACTGCGACGGCAATCCGACCGATTTCCGAAAATCCGTTTTGCATTTCATTCCCTCCAGACAGCTTTACCTAACTTTAATTCACATAAGCAAGAATTACAGTCACCCGTTTATCATACACTTCAATAACTGTATTAATGTAAGAGGAAGCTATTTCTTGTGCAATTTTGTTTACATGAACACGATGTATACCTATATGAAGACTTTGTAAAACCGTTCTTTTATTCTCTGAAGAGCTCCCTGGGCAATATCTGTATTTTCGTAATTTCGTCCTGATAAGTTGGGATTGAATATACAGCAGTTTCAAACTGATGCAGGATATGACCCTGAACAGGCTCGGGCTTTTCAAGGGCTTATTGAAAGTTCCCTAAACTAACATAGAGCACATTCTCTACTGATGTAATTTGGGTTTTCTGCTTAACACCCTATCTTTGGTTTCAGTAAAATATAATTTATCGAAAGAATTATGACTGATTTGAGAGAAGAACCGAAGTTAAAGCGCAGCCTCTCTCTTCCTCTGCTCATCTTTTACGGTGTGGGTACCATGTTGGGCCTGGGTATCTACATCTTTGTAGGCCAGATCATCGATGAAGCAGGTATGCTTACGCCTCTTTCATTTGTAGTGGCGGGAGTCGTAGCTCTGTTTTCGGGATTATCGTTTGGTGAGCTGGCGGGACGAATCCCCAAAAGTGCGGGGGAAATGAATTTTGTCCATCGTGCTTTTAATTTAAAAGGGCTCTCGGCGCTGGTTGGATGGCTTATTGTACTTTCCGGCATGGTTTCGACGGCCACAGCCATGAACGGTTATGTGGGCTACGTTCATGTGTTTGTACAACTTCCGGAATGGGTTATAATTATTGGCGTGATGTTAATTTTGGGGACGATTGCAGCATGGGGCATCACAGAGTCGGCTGTAACCATGATGATGATTACGATTCTTGATATCTCGGCTCTCTTATTTATAGTATATCTTACCGGCGACCTGTATGCCACCCTGCCTAAGCATGTCGACGAAATGATTCCCTCCTTTAACTGGAGTGATTGGGGAGCGCTATTCTCGGCTGCATTTCTGGCTTTTTACACCTTCATCGGCTTCGAGGATATGGTAAATGTTTCGGAAGAGACTAAAAATCCGGGACAAGCCATGCCGCGGGGTATCTGGATCGCACTTGTTATTGTGGGTATCATCTATCTGCTTGTTTCAACTGTTGCGGTACTGGCGCCTGTTCCGCTGGCCGGCAGTAAGGCGCCTATTGCTGCTCTGTTAGAATCGCAGGCCCCACAATTTGCTAAAATGGTAAGCATCGTTCCGCTGATTACCATTATTAACGGAGTGCTGGCCCAAATCGTAATGGGCTCGAGAGTGCTCTACGGCATGGGTGAGAAAACGATGGCCCCGGGCATCTTTTATCGGGTGAACCCCAAAACGCGCACCCCCATCTGGTCGACGATATTCATGGCTGCGGTAATCATTGTGCTTGCTTTGTCCTTTTCACTATCGTCATTGGGGAAGGCATCGGTCTATATTTTAATCATAGTCTTCATTCTGTGTAACCTGTCTCTGGTGCTCATCAAGAAGAGAGATCCCCATCCCGATGGGGTACGAACATATCCAATGTGGGTGCCTGCAATTGGTACGCTTTTAAGCCTGGGGATTTTAGTTATGGAGATTACCTTTTAAACAACAGTCAGCAACAAAAATATCTGGGTGCTGAAACTCAGTGGAAAAGAATTATCTGGAGATACTACTTTCTTAATGGTTTTATCTTCCTATGTTGGAAACCTTACAAAATCATTCATTTGCATAACTTACTAATCTTCATATACATTATGAATGTTGCATCCGGAATAATTGCAGGATCCATATCGCCCTTCACGAGCGGGCTTCAAGCTTCACCTTCATAGCTTCGGCGATACGCTCGAAATCCATCCGCTCTATCTCGAACAGACCGCGGCGGAAGGGATAGCCCCACCGTTTCTTGTCCCGGATAAAGCCAAGTTCCTCGATCAGGGGGCGAATGGAGGCTTCGCGGCACTTGAAGAATGCAACGCGCCGACGCCACGGGTGGAAGTCCGGTTTCATCTCTACCTGATAGGGCTCTTCATCGGTAATCCGGCCTATAGCGGTGAAAGCCTGAAGCGGCTCTCCACCTCGAAACTCAGTTCTGGGCGAATAAAATACAATAAGATCTCCCTTCTCAAGCCTCTTGAGCCGGGTGTTCTTTCCATGATCGGCTTGCGTAAAACCACCTTTCACACCAATCCGAACGTGAGAACGGGAGATGGTATTAATCCAGTAACGCATGATTCTAATTAACGTGAGTTTGATGTAAAAACAGGCTCAAAAAACCATTTCGGTATCTTTTGCCGTCCCGACACCTCGCGGACGGATAATAATTGTTACTTAAAATGGGCCTTAGTCCCGGTATCCCCCTTTTTGTGTGGCTGAAGCCATGTTTTTCTATCTTCAACACCAGTCAGCTGAAGCTGACTGCAATAGACGTTTCCATAGAATTAGAAAATAACATTTCTTATCCGAATTCACGTTGTTTATGTCTGATTATGCCCGGTGAACGGCTTGTTGTCAGGAAAGAAAAGCTCTCATTTCCTCTTGTGGCTGGGGCTGCGGCAAATCCGGATGGCTTCTCCGGTGATCATGACCGCAGGGTAATACTTTCTTCCATTATTCCCGAATACCTGATCAATCGTTTCCACCGGGAGCAAGTTGTTTTTCTGTACGCACATATCCATGATAGCGGCCGGTATACATCCCATTCAGATGTACCCGAACAGTGGTGGAAACACGATCACTACCATTGCCGCCCACGCGGCATAAACGGGTAAATAGTTCGTCTGCCATTGTTCGATGTTCGTGAATGATCCACGCCTGCGCAGGAAACGTATATAAAGTACGGCGGACCAGGTCAGATTTACCAGCAGAACCACATTCTCGCCCAGTGCGGCGACGCGGTTCGGGGTGAAACCGAATTCGGAGATACGCGCGGCGATGGCCCAGAGTGCTACCGCGTCGGCAAGCAGCGCACTCACCAGCAGCACAACCTGGAGCACATCAAAAATGCCGGGTGGCGACTGAGGGTCACGGGCGGATACGGAATAGAGCAGAAGGCCCAGGACCACAACCAGGAGCAGGTCGAACGCGATGAGTGCGTTTCTCTCGATATCGACTCCATGTCCGGTCCACAGCAGAGTCGCCAGAAATGCAAGCAGCACGGCGGCGAAAAGGGGTGTAAAGAGGCGTGTTAACACGGGCGCCATGTTCTCGATCACACTCTGCTTGGATTCCACCAGCCAGGAAGCGACCAGGATAGCCCCAGCCGCGCCACAGGGCAGCAGCCACATAGTGAAAAAAGGTATGGCATCAATCCCGATAGCCTGGAAAATCAGCCTCATCAATCCCATTAGAACGCCGCCGCCGAGGGCGATCAGTACGTAATAGATGAACAATTCTCCGGAGAACCGGATGAAATCCATACGCCCGCTTATTTCACTCCATCGACCGCCGGCATATGCAATTCCCACCATCAGCCAAAGCGCAATGGGCAGATGGATCGCGGTGAGCATCTCTGTGTAGCCCTCCCGTGCGAAGGGATATACATTGGCAAATATCGCTGCACCAATAAAGGCGGCCGCCAGCCGGCGTATGCTGTTCGTATTGAGCCGCCGTTTCCAGGCGAAGTAGCCTGCCAGGAAGGGCAGCACGAAGAAACTCAGGTTGCGAGCGTAGAAGTCCGCGTCCTGGTCTAATTGAATCCCGAAAAGCGCCGGAACCTTGATAGCCACGGCTGCCGCCACAGTAAAACAGAAGATGATGATGGCATTCGTTCGGATTTCCGCCCGTTGCTGCCCGGAATCGGGGGGAGCAATGACAAGCTGTTTCCAGAGACGGTCTGAGTGTTCGCGTGCAAACTCTCGTGAGAGATCGTCAAGACTACCCATGCGTTTGACGGCCACCAGGAACGCTTCGTCGGTGGTGAGTCCCGCTTCAACCAGGGCCGTAACCTGCTCGCGTAAATGATCCTCCAGCTCGACAACGTCTACTGTGTGAATTGCCTGCCGCCGGCGGAGGTAGTTCCTCCACTGGCCAATCTGATCCTCAAGTGATACTGTGTGATCCGGGGTTGACATGGCTCAGGCTCCCTGCGGGCGTGGTGTGGCCGATACCGGCCGGCCGGACGGAATGGAAATAGATAGCGCCGACCAGATCATCTTTAGCGTCGCGTCCACCGTTTGCCACTGCCTGCGTTCCTCTGCGAGTTGTGTGAGGCCCCGGGACGTGATCCGGTAATACCTGCGACGGCGGCCGCTTTCTGCAACCTCCCACCGTGCCTCGATATAACCAAGCCGCTCGAGCCGATGAAGAACGGGGTACAGCATCCCGTCCGTCCATTCCATACGTCCGCCAGACAGCTCCCGAACCTGTTTGAGGATGGCGTAGCCGTAGCTGTCACCGTCGGCCAGAATTGCCAGGACGATAGGCGTTGAAGAGGCGGCTATCAGATCCTTGTTGATGTCCATGATCCCAAATGTCTTATGGTGCTAATGGATTCGAACTTATATATACATAGAAGTAGTATACATAGAAATGTTAGGTATATCAAGAAACGCAGGAGGTCCTCCGTTCTGCCTGACCTGTATAAAGAGTTGCCTGATCAAAGCTGCCTAACATGAGTTTGATGTAAAAACAGGCTTAGAAAACCCCTATTTCAATATCTTTTGCCGTCCCGACACCTCGCGGACGGATCATTATTGTTCCTTAAAACGAGCTTTAACCCCGGTAGTGCCCCTTTTTATCTTCATAGTCAGTCAGACGAAGCTGACCGCAATGAATGTTTCCATGGAATTAAAAAGTAGCATTTCTCGTCTCGAACACACATTACATATGCTCAAAAACTATCGAATAATTTTGGTAGTGCGGCAAGCCGTTGATACGATGACAAACTTCAAACGACAGCTACGCCAACCTAACCGGAAAAGGATATGAGCGTTCGTGCCCTTTGCAGAGCTATGTCAAAATCATTAATGCAGAATAACAGGAAGAGACCGTTGCCCGGTTTTGTGTGACCAGGACCTATTACGAAGGGTGCTCGTGAGCAATCCACTGGTGGAGCAGAGCAAGACTATTCTATCTGTGTCGGGGATTCATCCGAAGTCCTCTCCAATAATTACCATTGTGATACCTGCCGTTTGAGCTGAGCGTTGCGAGGTGTGCGCGTCCGCGCGTATGAATAGTTAGACCAGCGTAACCCTATTATGCTACGGTGGGACAAAGCGTGGTAATCTCACCAGC
>CAZNHE010000141.1:0-6726 GCA_964572735.1 uncultured Chitinophagales bacterium
GAGAGGAAGATTTCTTTCCTGGAACACCCTAATTTCCATTCGGGAGGAGCTTGTCTGGTTATACAGGATTTCTTATCCCTGCCAAAGGCATCCCAATTGAGAGAATTTATCTTTTGCATCATAACATCGCCGGGAAATTATGAAGAAAAGCCGTCCCGTTTCCGGGAGCAGCTTCTCTTCTGGGAGAACGATACCTATATCAAAGTCTGGTCAATAAGAATCAGTCTCCATCAGTAACCGGGATTCTGAGTTAATTTCGCATCTTTATTGAGATCGATATCTCCTTGCGGAATAGGCAGGAATTGGGCTTTATTTTGCGTCAGTCCTTCGATGGGATAAGGTATCCTCTGCTCCAGCGGAAGCGATGCTTCTTCTGAAGGAGCTATATGACTCTTCACACGGTCATAGAGCGTATTAGTCCGCATCAGGGTTTCGCGCCGGTTTTCTTCTGCCACCAATTCGCGGACCCGTTCGTCCAGGACGAAATCAAGGCCGTTGTGCCCGCTGGACTGGATCTGCGCGGCCGTTACTTTACCCTCGGCAGGGTAATCGGCAAATGCCCGCTGGCGCAACACGTTGATGCTGGCAGCCGCCTTGTCGAACTGGCCCATATCGACGTAGGCTTCGGCCTGCAACAAATAGGTTCCACCCAGGCGCATTACGATAATATCTTTGATTGCGGCATAGCCGAATGTATCGTTGGGATCGAAACAGAACCACTTTGTCGTTTCCGGACAAATCTTCCACAATGTATCCTGTTTTACGGATCCCCCGTCGCCGGGCTGCATCATTTGTCCGTATTTGGCATAAGAAGGATCATTATACCAATAATGTCTTTTGATATTGTATTTGGAGTTACGAATATCCCCTTTCTGATATAAACCGTACAAGACCCAGTCGTTCAGGCGCATACGGCCAATGCCGCGGCCGCCTGTGGAATCACTGATGATAAATCCGGGCATTGAGTGAACGGACGCCTGCCATACGCGGCGAAGCTGGGAATCGTCGGAAATCCCGCCATTTACGACACTTGGATTTTCCTGCTCCAGAACCCAGATGGCTTCGGTATTTCCCTGGCTTCTTCTTTGATTACCATAGATAAACATATCATGATAAAAATCACCCGGTTGTCCCGCATCCACGCCATAGCGCTGGGTAATCAGATGAAACTTCCCGCTATTGATAATGGCCTGGGTTTGTTTCAATGCTTCAGCGGGTTTGCCGATCCGCAGGTACGCAATTGCCAGTTCCTGTTGCGCAGCCGCCTTATTCACCCGCTCATACATCGGCCCATTCGAATTGCTTTTCACATGATCGACATCAGGCAGGTATTGAGCGGCAAACGTGAGGTCGCTGACAATCTGGTTATTTACACTATCCATCGACGCCCGGGTGAAATCGGTTTTCGGACCGGTAACAGGTGTGGTAATGAGCGGTACGGCGCCAAAAAAGGTGGCCAGCTTTTCGTAGGCGAGTCCCCGAAAGAAGCGAGCCTCTGCCTCATCCTCATTTCTTCCTGCCTGGCTCATGGCCTTCTCTGCAGCATCGCTATGAACGGCTTGTACGATTACGTTGGCATTTTTAATAAGATCATAAGCCCAGGCCCATGCATGACCTGCTGCCCCATCCGTGGAAATTAGTTTCGTATAATCGGTATAAGGGATTTCATAACCCTCAGGCTGCACGGGATACGCATTATCGGTCCCAGCCTGCCATGCACAAAGCCATCCCTGATGTCCGGAATACGTATACCACAGGCTGAAACCGTGATATAAACCCGTTAACTGGGATTCCAGCCCAAGCGAATCGCTGAGCGTCTGCGGGGCATACGATGAATATACCTTTTCATTCAGAAAGCTATTTTTGCATGATATCATCGTAAGTATGCCGACGCTTATCGCAAATAATATAGAACGTGATTTTTTCATGACATTAAAAAATTTTTGACTGATGATTAACAGAAGGTCAAAGGGTTATATTCACGCCCAGAACGATCGTTCTTTCCAGCGGGTAATTCGTTGTCGAGCCATTCGAACCCCTGGGGGTGTAATTCACTTCCGGATCCCATCCGATCCAGGGAGTCCAGGTATACAGGTTGGTTCCGCTAAGATATACGCTTAACCGGCTTATCCCTGCTCTGTTAAGTACATTTTGAGGCAGGTTATAAGTGAGGGTAACATCTTTGAGCCTGGTGTAACTTGCATTGCGTGGAAACCCATAGCCGACAGTATTGGTATACGTGAGAGCCGGCTGGCTGTTATTGTGATTCTCGGGCGTCCAATAGGTAAGATCAGCAGGGATGTTACGGCGGCCGGCCAGATCGATCCAATTCAATGTCGAGTTATTCTTCATTATGCCCTGAACCGTCTGGATAAAGATCCTCAGGCTGAAATTTTTGTAATAGAACGTATTGGTAAGACCTCCGGTCCATTTGGGAGATGTCTGCCCGAGAATGGTACGGTCGTCTGCCGTTATTTTCCCATCCGGTTTGCCAGTCAGGTTGCCGTCTGCGTCTTTTCCGTTGATATCGGCAAATCGCAGGTCGCCGGGCTTGGCGCCATATTTTGCAGCCTCATCTGCCTGGTCCGTTTGCCACACTCCAAGCATTTTGTAATCATAAATTACACCGATCGGCGACCCGATAAACCAGCGATTGCCCAGATCACTTTGTTTATCTCCATACAAATCGACAATCTCATTTCGGTTAGCGGCAAAAACGATATCGCTAGTCCAGATGAAATTTCCTGCCCTGACATTCGTCGTGTTCAGAGCAACTTCGATACCCTTGTTGGAAGTTTCTCCCAGGTTATCCCAAACCGATCCGTAGCCGGTAATTGCCGGCAGGTGCCGTTGCAGCAGCAGACCCTTGGTGTCGGTGCTGTAAAAATCGATCGACCCCCTGATGCGATTCGTGAGGATGCCAAAATCCACCCCCAGATCGGCTGTGGTACTGGTTTCCCAATGCAGGTCGGCATTCCCCAGTACACTTGGAAACGTTCCGACCATAGCCAGACCGTTAAATGGATAGAGATTAGTGCCGGCCGTCGTCTCGGTTTGGTTCGGTGAAACCGCCTGGTTTCCCGTACGGCCGTATGACAGCCGGAGTTTGAGGTTATTTACCGCGTGTACTCCTTGCATGAATCCTTCGTTGCTGATGTTCCATCCGACGGCGGCCGAGGGAAATATGGCGTACTTATCGGTATTGTCTCCGAAAGCGGAAAAACCGTCGCGTCTCGCAGTCAGAGTGAGCAGATACGTATTTTTATAGGAATAATTGACTCTGACCATCTGGGACAAAAGGCTGGTTCGATATTTGTACGATCCGGAGCCTCTTATCTGGTTATTAAAAAGCGAAATTGATCCTGCGCCTATTTGTGAGGCTGCCCCCAAATTGCTATACGACAGAAAGTCGTTGATAAATCCCGAAGCATTAAGAGCCGTTTGGAAATAATTGGTCTGCTGAGCTTCATACAAACCGGTAAAATCGACATGATTACCTCCCCAATCTTTTTGATAAGTCAGGAGATTCTGGATGATCCAATTGCTTTCCGTCGTGTAATTCATACTTGCCGAACCATTGGTAGTGCTGCCGGCCAGCCTGCCCGTATAGTCCGCGTTATGGGAAGGATCATAAGAACCGGATACGTTTAAGCGGTATTGCAGGCCCTTCAGAAAGCCCAGACCGCCTATAAACTCCGGCTTAATAATAGCATACCCTTTACCCTCCAGCCTCTTATAACGGCTGATTCTGTCCTGGTACAACGGCAGCAATGCATTGGTATAGAGCTGTTCGGGGTTATCCGGGTATATGGCATATGTTCAGTTGCTATTATACAGGGTGCCATACGGGCTCATTTCTTCTGCCATGAGCAGATCGGCCTGTCCGCCGTCATAGTTATTGGCATCATAAAACGCATTGGTACCTACTTCCAGATAATCGGTAAGGGTGGCGTCGAGATTCACCCTTACATTGGCCCTGCTAAAATTATAGCCTCTGACAACGCCCCGCTGTTTCATAAATTCGCCGGATATATAATAATTCACGGTGTTCGTCCCGCCGGAGATTGTCAGGTTATTGTCCGTACTATATCCCGGCTGGGTTACCTCATCCATCCAGTTTACCGTTTTTCCGGCCTTATAATTGACATATTCGTTCCCTCCCGGGGAGTTGGGAACAGGTGCCAGCTGATCCTGAGGCACCCCTTGTTCCAATTGGTACCATTTGTATTTCTCGATATAAGCCGAGGGACTGGCAGGCGTCAATTCATGAGAAAAGCCTCCGGTGCCGACATACCCGCTATAGGAAATTCTTGCCTTCCCTTTCTGCCCCTTTTTGGTGGTTACGATGATAACACCGTTAGAACCCCTGGTCCCGTAAATAGCTGTAGCAGATGGTCCTTTAAGGACACTGACATTAGCTATATCATTCTGATTAATATCATTCAGGCCTCCGCTGAAAGGCATACCGTCGACTACAATAAGCGGATCGTTACTGGCACTGATCGAATTTTGCCCCCGGATCTGGATGGAAGGAGAAGTTCCCGGTATGGCGTTGCCTTGAGTAACGGTGAGACCGGCCACTTTTCCTTCCAGGGCCTTGGCTACATCCGTTACCGGCACCTTTTCTATCTGATCCGAAGATACCGTAGTGATGGATCCGGTGATATCCACACGTTTTTGCTCACCGTAGCCTACGACTACCATTTGCTGACCCTGAACGACCCGGACCGACAGGCTTACATTAATTTCATGTCTGCCGTTCACAGGCACGACCTTTGTCTCATAGCCGATGTAAGAAAACACCAGTGTATCGGTCGGGCCGGATGCCGACAGGCTGTAATTACCTTTTGAATCTGTAGCCGTACCGTTTTCAGTACCCTTTATCAAAACATTGACTCCCGGAAGCGACTCCCCTGTTGCGGCATCAGTCACCTTTCCCGATACTTCAAACTGAACCTCCCGGATCTTTGTTTTTAAAGCAACCGGTGCTTTCCTTTTAATGATAACCAGGTAGCCGTGGCGGGATACCAGATAGTCGAGCCCTGTATTTTTCAGGATCCGGTCCAGAGCGCCGCTCACGCTGATGCTTTTACTGGAGAAATTCACCAGTTTATCGGTCATATAATCTCCCCGGTAGTTCAGGATCATGTGCGTTTTACCGGCAATCTCCCTGAGGGCTTTTTCCATCGGCGTATTATTAAAATCAACCGATATATGCTGGGTCAGCCTGATCTTATAGAACATACTGTCTTCCCGATTCGGCGAAGATTCCTGCTCTGCTATGGTCAATTGTTGCTGCCCGACGGCCAGCCGGCCTGTCGACAACAAAAAGAGCATCATGCAGAGTACAGTATAAAAGGGGTTAATCCGTACCAGTCTTTTCATAACATTGTTAGAGTTTTAAGTTGATTATGCTTTTGATTCCTGAAAAATCGCTTCCAAACCATACTCATCTTTTTGAGTACCTCTTTCACAAACTCATGGGTTTGTCCCGCTGCCGGTCGATATCTGTTTATTTCCGGAAGTCTTCTGCCGGACGATGATCGTTCCGTCTTTTTTCTGACAGGTTATGTTCATGGAAACAGACAGTACCTTCAGCACTTTTGCCAGATTTGCCTTTACAAACTCCCCGGTAAATGGAACCTTCAGCAAATCCTTATCCGCAACGTCAAAGTTGACATCGAATCTGCGTTCTATCTGCTTGATTACTTCGGAGAAGGGAGCATTGTCGAAGTACAACCCTCCGTTGAGCCACAATAGATAATCCCTGTAGTCTACTTTTTTAACATCCAGTGTGGACTTTCCGGGCTTGACTACGGTATACTGACCTTCTTTCAGTATCACTTTCTGCTGGCCGAAGGCCGGGCGGCTGGTACGAACAGACACCTCCCCTTCGCGGACGACGACCGTCACCTTTTTATCCTCGCTCCAGGCTCTTACATCGAATTTTGTCCCCAAATCGCGGATCTGGGTTTGGCCTGTTTGTACGACGAACGGTTTTCCGCTGTTGTGAGCTACTTCGAAATAGGCTTCTCCATCCAAATAAACTTTCCTTTCTTTCCCGGTGAATTCTTTCGGAAACCTGAGTTCACTGGCCGCGTTTAAAATTATTTTACTTCCATCGGAAAAGGTTACCGCTGCTTTTTCGCCTTTAGGAGTAATGACTTTTTGCATAGCTACCGGATGTTCGTCGACCGGATTACCGAAATTTTTCAAGTGAGTGCCCACGTACCATCCTAAAGCAACTGCGACCGCTATTACCGCGGCCACTCTCAAAAAGCTTCTCCATACCGTCTGTTCCTGGTGCAAACGAGAGAAATCTCCGGGTACAATCTCATGCCGCTGTTTCTCATGCGGCGATATCCTCCGGGAACCTGTCCGGAGGCGGGAACTCTTCTCCTGTGCCTGGGGGAGGTTTTCCAGCCTGCTTCGTTTATACTTAAGTCGTTGCAGTGCCTTCCGGGCATCTACTTCGAAATCCTCCCCGGGGGCCGATTCCCAGATCTGTTGTAATTCCTCAACCAGCATGCGGTTCGAAGGGCTGCCCTTCATCCATTCCTCCACACGTCTACGTTCTTTTTCCGTACACTGATGCGTGACATATCGTTGAATCAAATTCCACATTATGCTGGTATTCAAATATCTTCCGAGGTTCTGTAAAGTCCTTTTTAACCGTAACTACAAGTTCATTTTCCTATACCCCTAAAGGATTCGGTTTTTTTTCAT
>CAZNHE010000142.1:0-6580 GCA_964572735.1 uncultured Chitinophagales bacterium
CGGGATGAAAACATTCCCTCATAAAGCGGTTTTGCCGCCAAATCGAAACTCCTGAATAGTTGCCCTGCGAACAGAGCTTTTCCGGATTGCCGGCAAAAACAGGATTTTTTTCAGGTGATAGATATTCTTTTGAGAATATGGATTACATTATTATCCATATCATCCATGTTTATCATCTAAAATCACTCCGCATCTGCCTGCAAAACAATTACTGAATGAAAAAATTACCTCTTTCAGCAGCCCTGATTGTCTTTGTTGTTTCCTCAAGCCTGCTCCTCTCCTGCAATAATCGGCAGAATGATTATAAGGGAGGCTTCAGGATTTCAACACAAAATTTAGTGATCCACGTGTCTGATAAGGGAGAAATCAATGAGATGTGGCTTGGGGACAGGAAAATAGATAAACCGGTTAAGGCGTTCGCCGGAATCAGCGGCTGTCATCCTGTGGGGGAGCCTCAGATCAAAAGGCTGAGATCAGGGGGCGTTGAATTCACAAGAACACTGGTCAATGATTCACTGGGGACGTCCTGTATTCTTACCCAGCGGTTTCAACCGACGGACAACAGCATTCGGTGGACACTTAAAATTTCCGGAAGAGGAAAACCCTGGGGATCGTCAATAAATACGTTTTTTAAATATCCTTCTTCAAAAAACACAAAATTCTGGACAACATGGGGTGGGCCCCGGTTCGATAAAGAGACTGTCGACAGCGCTCTTCTACACAGGCTTATTCCTGCCCCCCTGTCTGCCGGAAACGAGAAAAATGAATGGGGTCAGAAGGTGGCGAGTTATGTATGGAGCGATCCCCTCATCCCAATGCCCTTCACGAATAGCACGTTTTATTACGGAGCCCCGCCCGTAACCTACGAAAATCCGCGTATTGCCTTCATACCCTTTCAGCATAATCTGTTTTGCATTCCCCTGTGCGCTATCCTGGAGAATAAGGAGAATGCAGGGCTGACAATCGCTCTGTCGCCTGCCGACAACATCATAGATATGGAGATGAAGACAAAAAAAGACGGCTCTGTCTCCTTTGAAAGATTGCATAACCGGATCCTGCCCGACTCGACGATTACGTTTTCACTGGACCTGGTGGCCGGACAAAGCGACTGGCGTCAAAGCCTGCAATGGATGAGCAGGCGTTATCCGGAATATTTCAATCCCAAAGATCCGGATGCTCTTCAATTTACAGGAACTGCGGCTTATGCAAATATGACCACTTCTTTTGATACGGAGAAGATGAAAAAGATGGCTTTTGCCGTTAACTGGCAGGCCAGCTTTGATTTTCCCTACATGGGGATGTTCCTGCCTCCTGTTCCGGCCGGTGTGAAATGGAAAGCTTATAGCGGCAACCTTACCTCTGCCGACGAAATGAATGCCTATGCAGGGTATATGAGGAAAAAAGGGTTTTATGTATTCAATTATTTCAATGTGACGGAATTCGGGACAGCCGTAAAATTTCCGCAGCCTCCCCGGACCACGAATTCGGATTCCGATCTCTGGAAAAACTGCAACGATTTTTTATATACCAAAATGCCGGGATCGCTGATGCTGGTCCCCCGGGAAATGAATCTTAAGGGTGCCTACTACACAAAATCCAAACATGGAGGTCCGTTTTATACATGGGGCGATGGTGTTGTAGTGGATTGTGGAGATCCCGCCTACCAGAAATTTTTGCTTGATCAGGCGCGGCGGGAAATCAGGGAGATACCCAATGCCTTTGGCATCGCCATCGACCGTATGGACTGGCTGCGGTTTTTCAACGAGAGAGCCAACGACGGAGTTTCATGGTTTCACGGCAAGGCTGTACGGTCGCTGAACGTTTCGTGGAAACGGCTGATGGACAAACTGGGACCGATTATGCATCATGCGGGCAAAGCCATCCTGGCTAATGATCTGGTGAAGCGGATTGATCTTTTAAAACAGGTCGATGGCCTTTTTGATGAATATGGATATGCAGGTTCACCCCTGAATACTACGGCGTTCATGACTCTGAATAAGCCCGCTATAGCCTGGACGTCCGGTGCACGGGACCTGCACAGGGTGGGTGTCGATAATTTTTTCCAGAAGTACTTGTACCTGGGTGTGTTTCCGATGTGCCCGTTTCCCAACAATGACCACTCGATCAGGCCCGATCCGTATGTAGATAAGGCATATCTGGATTACGGTCCGCTGATGATTGCGATGAAAGGGAGGAAATGGATCATGGAGCCCCATGTGATTTCCGTTAAAGATAATCTGGCAAAGGCTAATATTTTTTCGATACCCAAAGGATTTTACATTCCTGTCGTATATGCGGAAAAGGGCCTTTCAAGTGTAGAAGTGACGTTTGAAAATGTAGGCGGCGGGAAGATAACCTCCTGCGTTGTATATCATCCCGGAAAAGAGGAACCGACGCCGGTGGAATTTACGGTTAACAAGGGAAAGGTGACGATCAACGTACCCGTCGTGAGAAGGTGCGGCGTGGTTGTGGTTAACAAACGACCCTATAATTCCTGATTCCGCTGCGGCAGATAGCGTTAAATCTCGGCGAGCTGGCGGTATACCTCTTCAGGGATCTGGCGCATGGTAGCCCGGAAATCGCAATACCGGTAGCCGGCGTATTCGATGGGAATATCCTGGATTTCCCATCGTTCGGCGGGAACATAAAAATGGGTGCTTTTTATATAGATAAGCCTTTCCGGAGATCGCTTCAATAAATGTTCGAACGGAATCCTGTTCTGGATGAAATCGATAATCGTGGAACGGTCGGTTCTGAAGGCGATTCTTCCATAACGCACATCCAGGTACATCTCAAGATAGAACTGCCCTTTCCCGTCAACCAGCAGACTCAAAACAGGACCGTCGCTCTTCAGCAGATCCAATAATTTTTTGAACCACATGATAAAAATGCTTACTGCTAAGTGAATCCCCCAACGTAATTTCCTTCATCAAGATAGGATCCCCTGAGAGGATCATCGAATAAGAATTTTTAATGTCCGGAAACATTATGGGACTTTAACCTCTTTTCTCTCCCAATCCCAGCCGGTATTCTCTCCCGGTGCCCCGGAATCCTGTTACCGGGTGCCGGAATCAGGTATGGGTTGGACGGGTGGTATTATAATGTATATCATTATTAGCCATGGGTATAGATATGATATTTCCGTACCGCCGGGTCACGAAATCAGAACGGGAGCAACGGGATTTTCCCGCAAATGGTAGTGTCCCGATTTACTTTTGAGGACGAAACCATTCAGAGAAGCCCGCTGTTCTACAAACAGGATAAAAATACACACAGAAACGCTCTTCCAAAACGGAGAATAACGATGCCAGGGAAAAAGATTTTGATGATCGTCGGTGATTTCGTGGAGAATCTGGAAGCCTGGGTTCCGTTTCAGGCCCTCCGGATGGCCGGACACAGCGTCGATACTGTTTGTCCGGGGAAAAGATCGGGTGAAAAGGTGATCACGGCTGTTCATGATGACACCGGAGAACAGACTTATTCTGAGAAACCAGGCCATTTTTTCCCGGTAACAACGGATTTTGATACGGTTGACCCGGGGACGTACGACGCGCTGCTCCTTCCGGGAGGACGGGCACCCGAATATCTGCGTATGAACGAAAAAGTGCTTCAGATCATCCGGCATTTTTCCAACGAGATGAAACCGATAGCAGCCATCTGCCACGCCGCCCAGCTGATGGCCGCTGCCGATGTTCTGAGAGGATGCAAGTGCAGCGCATATCCGGCCGTCGCCCCTGAAGTGAGAGAGGCGGGCGGAGAATATATGGATATCGGAGCTGAAGAGGCCTACACCGACGGAAACCTGGTTACCGCCCAATCGTGGACGGCACATCCGCAATGGCTTGCCCAATTCCTGAAAGTGTTAGGCACGCGGATTGAACATGAACAGACTGTCAGTGCCTGAAGATTTTAATCATCAAAAGAGGACGCCGCTTAGCTCTCTAAAACCCTCCCTCCGGAGGGTTTTTTTGTTGGTCTTTTGACGCCGCTACGGTGCAAAAATTTCTCATCTTTAATTCGTATTATATTCCCCGGCTTAAAAGGGATATTTGAACCAGATTTCAGATGAAAATGATGACGGAAACACCTTCTGATATTCGAACGGTCGTTACTTTGCGGGACAATGTCGATATGCCCTGGCTGGGGTTTGGCACCTATAAAATCAGGGATGGTTCTGAGGTTGAACAATCCGTGCTGTGGGCCCTGGAAACCGGGTACCGGAGTATCGACACAGCCGCCCTTTATGAAAATGAGAAAGGGGTCGGCAAAGCAATCCGGCAGAGCGGGATTTCACGCAGTGATATTTTTCTGACCTCCAAACTGTGGAATTCCGACCAGGGATATCAGCAGACTATTCGTGCCTTTAACGAAAGCCTGGAGAAATTAGGTACCGATTATCTGGATTTGTACCTGATCCATTGGCCGGTGGTGGGGAAATACAAAGAAAGCTGGCATGCCATGGAGAACCTTCACAAAGAAGGGAAGATCAAGGCGATAGGCGTCAGCAATTTCCTGGTTCATCATCTTCAGGATTTGATGTCATATGCCAGCGTGGTACCTGCCGTCGACCAGGTTGAGTTTCATCCGTACCTGCAGCAGCCGGATTTGCAGGCATTTTGCAGGAAAAATGAGATACGGCTTGAGGCCTGGAGTCCGATTATGAAAGGCCGGGTCGCAGGCATAAAGGAATTAGTGGAGATCGGGAAGAAATATGATAAGACACCGGCACAGGTAACCCTTCGTTGGGAGCAGCAAAAAGGAATCGTGATCATCCCGAAATCCGTGCATCAGGAGAGAATCATCGAAAACGCCCGCATCTTTGATTTTGAACTCACCGAAGAAGAGATCCGTACCATTGACAGGCTTGACAAACATGAACGGATAGGTCCCGATCCCGACAATTTCAATTTTTGAATGATTCACCGCTATAGGTCAGACAGCCTGTCCGACAAAACGGGATGTGAAGCGTTACCGGAAGCCTTTAGCCGGAGAAGCCCTCCGGCCTACTTTTGCTCCACGGGCTTCCGGAACAGATCCGGGAACTCTTTCTTAAATTTAGCGATTTTCGGGGCGATCACAACCGAACAATAGGCAGCATTCGGATGATTGTTGTAATAATTCTGATGATAGTTTTCCGCCGGATAGAAGTCGTTGTTTAGCGGCTCGATTTCGGTGACTATCGGATTGTCCCACAATCCGGATGCATTCACCCGGGTCTTCGATTCCACGGCAATTTTCCGCTGCTCTTCGTTCTCATAAAAGATAACCGAGCGGTACTGGGTGCCGATGTCGGCTCCCTGCCGGTTCAGAGTGGTTGGATCGTGTGTATGCCAGAAAACATCCAGGAGCGTTTCAAAAGACACGACGGACGGGTCGAAGGTAATTCGCGAAACTTCGGCGTGTCCTGTTTGTCCGCTGCAAACCTGTTCATATATCGGGTTTGGGACATTTCCGCCGGCATATCCGGGTTCTACGGAAATGACTCCTTTCACCCGCTGAAAAACGGCTTCCGAGCACCAGAAACAGCCCGTGCCTAATGTTGCATGTGCCATCTGCTTATGTTGAGTTTGAGCGTTTGCCTGACGGCCCCCGAAAAACAACAGAACCGTCGCTGCGATGAGGGTTAACGTAGCATTACTCATTTTATTCATGCATTTTTAACAGTTGGTTTTCCCCGTTCGTTCGTCTGTTTGCTAACTCGCTATATCCCGGCCATCCAGACGATACAGTGCTTTGATTTCAGCCGCCCAGTTGGACTGATCGGGAGTTTCCAGGATGAGCGGCATTTCGTTAAAAAAAGGCTCGTTGACGATCCGTCTGAAGGATTCCCAACCCAATGTTCCTGCACCGATCTTTTCATGACGGTCGACACGGCTGCCCAGTTCCCGTTTGGAATCGTTCAGGTGTAATCCTTTCAGAAAAGTTTTCCCGAATAATTCCTTCAGTTCATCCAAAAAATCAGAAAAACCGGACTCGTTTCTAATATCATATCCGGCGGCGTACGCATGACACGTGTCGATACAGACCCCCACCCTGCTCTTGTCATCCACCTGATCGATAATCTCCGCGAGATGCTCAAAATGATAGCCGACACTGCTTCCCTGTCCGGCTGTGTTTTCAAGAACAACAGTCACCCCTTCAGTCATCTGATGCAGCCTGTTGACGGCTCCTGCAATACGCGAAAGGCACTTCTGCTCGGAAATCACGTTTAAATGTGCCCCCGGATGCACGTTGATCATCCGGATTCCCAATTGTTCGCAGCGTTGCATCTCGTCAAGCAGGGCATCGTACGATTTCCTCCAGGCATCGGGATCCGGATTTCCCAGGTTGATCAGATAGCTGGCATGAGGGAGGATGTGTTCCGACGCATAGCCGCCGGCGATGCATCCGCTTTTAAATCCTTCGATGTTTTCTTCAGTCAATGGCCGGGCCTTCCATTGCCGCTGATTTTTAGTGAACAGGGCAAAAGCCCGGGCGCCGATTTTCTGCGCATTGTCCGGCACATGCTCCACTCCGCCCGCAGCACTTACATGGGCGCCAATCCATTTGTGTGAGATCGTTGTGTTCGTCATAAGCTCAT
>CAZNHE010000143.1:0-6482 GCA_964572735.1 uncultured Chitinophagales bacterium
TTCAATTTTCATGAAAAACAAGCTCGACGACATCCGATCGAGGCTGGACACCATCGACCGATCTATCATTGAAGCTCTGGCAAAGCGCCAAAAGACAATTCAGGAAGTATTTTCGTTAAAGGCGGAAAACGCCGGAAACATCCGCGATTATCAGCGGGAAGAAAAGATCCTGGCGGAGATCGGACAAATGGCCCGGAAGGCGGGACTGGATCGGTATTTCGCAGAGCAGTTGTTTCGTGAGATCATCAATCATTCGGTGCGCACGCAGACCCAGGCGCTGATGGATTACCATAACCCGCAGCGTTCCGACAAGACGATTACCGTGGCTTATCAGGGAGCCGAGGGGGCTTTTAGCCACGTGGCTGCTCATCATCATTTTGGGGAACGCTACGCCAATATTGTCAGCTATGGTTATGATACTTTTCAGGAAGCCGGAAAGGCCGTTGAAGAGGGTGAAGTGGATGCGGCTATTCTCCCGATTGAAAATACCACGGCCGGCTCCATCAATGATACCTACGACGTACTTGGAAACAGTTCGCTGGCGATTGTAGGGGAGGAGGTTCTACAGATCCGCCACTGCCTGCTGGCCCTCGAGCCTGTCCCCATCTCCCGGATCAGGCGAATCATTTCACACCCTCAGGCACTGGCACAATGCAGCGCATTTTTGTCGAAACTGACCGACTGCCGGGTGGAATCATACCTGGACACCGCCCTGGCAGCACGTAAGGTGCAGGAAGACGGCGACCTCTCGCTGGCCGCCATCGCCGGGGCACAGGCCGCCGAACAATATGGATTGCATATCCTGAAGAATGATGTCGCCAACCAGGAGCAGAATTTCACCCGCTTTGTAATTGTGACGCGCGAGGCCGTTTACTGCGATCCTCAGATCCCCTGCAAGACCTCCCTGGTGATGGGCACCAGCCACGAAAAGGGAGCCCTCATCGACTGCCTGCGGGTACTTGGCGATCACGGAATTAACATGACCAAGCTGGAGTCGCGGCCTCGTCCCGATGTGCCCTGGCAGTACCTGTTTTATCTGGATATCGAGGGAAACCTGCGCGACGAAAATGTAGAGCAGGCATTGACCGGACTCAAACGGAAAGCCGGTTTTGTGAAGATACTGGGGTGTTATCCTGTTCAGCCGGATAGCCGGGAAGTGGCTGGAAAGGCCGCGAATAACGCACACAATTGAGGAGAGCAGATTTTGGCCTGAACAAGTCACGAAATCGAGAGGCTAATTGGGCACAGATATTGTGCTCTTTTGGAGCAGGAATGTGAGCTTTCAGCCATCTGAGGACTTTAGCGACAGCTGAAAGCTGAGTGTCGACGACATAGTCTGAAAGAGGTGAAAGATATCTGAGCCTTTTGTCAACATTCTTAATTAATTTAGCACAAAAATAAGAGACCATTGAAGACCACGCATAAGATAATAAACGGAGATAGCCGGCAGATGAATCTTATCCCAGATAAGTCGGTTCATCTGGTAGTCACTTCTCCGCCATACTGGCAACTAAAAGACTACGGAACTAAAGACCAGATCGGCTATCATGAAGATTATGAAACCTACATTAACAACCTTAATCTCGTTTGGAAAGAATGCTATAGGGTGCTTGACAATGGCTGTCGTTTATGCGTGAATATTGGGGATCAGTTTGCCCGTGCTGTCTATTATGGGCGATACAAGGTCATTCCCATTCGTACTGAAATAATTAAATTCTGTGAGAGTATTGGCTTTGATTATATGGGCGCCATTATCTGGCAAAAACAGACGACAACGAATACTACAGGCGGCGCATCATTGATGGGCAGTTACCCAACCCCCAGGAACGGGATTATATCGATTGATTACGAGTTTATCTTGATCTTCAAGAAATTGGGTACGCCGTCAAAAGTAAGCAAAGCAATTAAAGATCAGTCTAAAATGACTAAGGACGAATGGAAAGAATATTTTTCGGGACATTGGAGTTTTGGCGGTGCCAGACAGGACGGTCACATTGCCATGTTTCCCGAAGAATTACCAATCCGGCTGATTAAGATGTTTGCCTTCAAGGGAGAAACCGTACTCGACCCATTTATGGGCAGCGGAACTACATCATTAGCTGCACGTAGCCTGGAACGGAATTCAATTGGTTACGAAATAAACCCTGAATTTATAGAGATAGCAAAACGAAAACTAAATATTGGACAGACCGATATTTCCGAGCCAGTGTATAAATTTTTGAAAGATGAAGCCAGCTTTGATGTTAAGGAAGAATTCAAGAAGCTTACATATCGTTTTGTGGACTTTCATAACCTCAATAAAAAGGTTGATCCTAAGAAATTGAAGTTTGGTTCAAAGATAGATAATGGTGATTATCAGCGTGAAAAGTATTATTCAGTAAAGGAAATCATTAGTCCGGAACTTATAAGGCTCAATAATAACCTTGTTGTACGTCTGATTGGAATTAGGGAAAAGAAGGATGTGAACGGATTGGCGACAAAGTTTCTCTATGATAAAACGAAAAACCAAAAAGTATTTTTGAGGTTTGATAGCCAAAAATATGATCAGGATGGCAATTTGATGTGTTACTTGTATTTAAAAAATAAAACCTTTCTAAATGCACATTTAATTAAGAGAGGATTAGCAAAACCTGATCCGTCAATTGATTTTAAGTATAGAAGTAAATTTCTGGGCTTGGCATTAGATAATAGTGGTAATGGCTAAAGAATGGATTTTAAATAGCGCGATGAACCGGTTTCAGCTCAATTTCAAGAGAAATGTTGGGCCGACCTCTGAAAGCATCAGGAAATGTGAACCTAAAACCTTAGAAGAATGGCAGAAATACTATTTCGCTAATGTTCGGGCAAGGGACCATATTATTGAGATTGGGAAGAAGCTCTACATTAAGATAACCGAAGTAATTTCAGCAGAAGTTGAAGATATAACCGAAGAAGACTGTATTGACTATATGCTCAAGCTGGTTATAAACAGGACCTTTGATGGTTATATGACTGAGATAAAAACTATTTATGGTCAGTTGGAAAGAGAGCTCGGCTATAAGATAGAGCCTGCACCGGATAAATGGGATAGGTTGTACAATGTGGATTTTTTCATCAATATAAAAGACAAGTTTATCGGACTCCAAATTAAACCTGTGAATCAGGGAATTCAGCTTTCTCAAATCTTTAAGGAAAGAAGACTTCAGAAAAATACGCACGAAGCCTTTGAAAAAGAATTCGGTGGTAAGGTGTTTTATGTCTTTTCATCTAGAGAGAATGGGAAAAAAGTCATTATCAACACAGATGTAATTAAAGAAATACGATCGGAAATAGATCGGATTGGGAGTTAAAGTTCAGCCTAAGAAAAGCCATAAAAATAGACGTATTTTCAATTTTAATGAAAAATCACATAAAAGACAGAATTATGGGCAGATTTGAATTCAACCGCATCAACCGTTTACCACCCTACGCTTTTGCCGTCACCAACGAACTGAAGATGCAGGCGCGTCATGCGGGTGAGGATATTGTTGATATGAGTATGGGAAATCCGGATCAGCCCACTCCGGCGCCTATTGTTGACAAGATGATCGAGGCCGTGCATAATGGACGTAACCATCGTTATTCAGCATCCCGAGGCATTTATAAGCTGAGACTGGCCATCTCCGACTGGTATAAACGACGCTATGATGTGGATATCGATCCGAATGGAGAAGCGATCGTTACGATGGGATCAAAGGAAGGGCTGGCGCACCTGGTATTAAGTATTATCGACCGGGGAGATGTCGTGCTTTGTCCCGACCCGACGTATCCGATTCATGCCTATTCGGTTGTTATTGCCGGCGGAGACCTCAGACAGGTGCCCCTGCGGCAGGGAGACAACTTTTTCGAGCGCCTGGAAGAGGCCTTCGAGCAAAGCTGGCCCAGGCCAAAACTGATGATCCTGAACTTCCCGCATAACCCGACAACCGAGATTGTGGATCTCGACTTTTTTCAAAAGGTGGTTGATTTCGCCCTGGAGCGTGAGCTGCTGGTGATCCATGACCTGGCTTATGCCGATCTTTGTTTTGACGGATACCAGGCGCCGAGCCTGTTGCAAATCCCGGAAGCCAGGAAGATTGCCATCGAGTCGTTCACGATGTCCAAAAGCTATAATATGCCGGGCTGGCGGGTCGGTTTTTGTGTGGGAAACCGCGACCTGATTGCCGCGCTCACCCGGATGAAGAGTTACCTGGATTATGGCATTTTCCAGCCGATCCAGATTGCCTCTATCGAAGCGCTGAACCATGGAGACTCCTTCATCGGGGAAGTGGTTAACACCTATCGTACGCGGCGCGACGTGCTGGTCGATTCGCTGGAGAATATCGGCTGGTCGGTGATCAAACCGAAAGCCACCATGTTTGTCTGGGGCGAGATACCGGATGAATATAAAAAGATGGGATCACTCGAATTTTCCAAGTTTTTGTTAAAAGAAGGAAATGTGGCGGTCTCCCCGGGTATCGGTTTTGGAAATTCGGGGGATGACCATGTGCGTTTCGCCCTGATTGAAAACGAACAACGCATCCGGCAGGCGGTACGGGGGATCAAGAAGGCATTTGCGAAAGGAGCTTGAAGCACCTGGAGTTTTTCCGGAGAAACTTGTGCGGGAAAAGTATGTAAGATCGAAAGTTGAAGGTACGGAGAATTCCCTGCCGAAGGGTGGACAGGGCAACAACAGGTGCCGATTTAAGGTTAATTGTATGTCGGAACCTGTAACCTTCAATCTTCAACAAAACAAATTATAACGTGAAATCCATAAAATTTTTCTCAGGATTGGTAGTCGCCTCTGTGCTGTTGTCGTATATGGTGCCATCCATGGCATGGGCACAGAAAGTGGAAACCATTAATCTTATCGGAACCAACGCGATGAGATACACAGTGGCGCAGATAAAACCGGAATTCTCAATCGCTTATAGCGTGAAAGGGGATAACGGAAAAACGCAATATCTCCTCGAAAGCATCACGGTGAAGCCGAACCAGAAGGTCAAGGTGATCCTGCATAATTACAGCCATTTTGTACCCGCCCTGATGTCGCATAACTTCGTGTTACTTAAAAAGAATGCGGATCCCCGCCATATTGCCGCTAAATCGAGACTTGCAAAGAGTAACGGTTACATTTCGCCGGAGGTCGAAGATCAGATCATCGCCCATACCGGGATTGTCAGCGGCGGACAAGCGGATTCGGTTACCTTCACAACACCGGCCACGCCGGGCAAATATGAGTTTATCTGCACCTTCCCCGGCCACTTTTCCGCCGGAATGTTCGCCATGATGATCGTGAAGAAATAAACAGGATTTGCCGGAACCGCCGCCAACCGACTAATGACAACAAACCATCGACTCTTCATCCATGATCGACATCCTTGATCTTCATTTTTTCAGAGACCGGACAATCGCTTCTTTTCTGATAGAAACCAGTAAAGGTCCGCTTTTGATAGAAACGGGTCCGGATACGGTTTGGAATCATCTCGAAACGGCACTTGGCGAGCATGGATATTTGCCTGCGGATGTGCGTCACGTTCTGCTCACACACATCCATTTTGACCATGCCGGCGGGGCATGGCATCTGGCAAAGGAAGGCGCCACGATTTATGTGCATTCGAGAGGTGCGCCTCACCTGGCTTCCCCGGGAAAGTTGTGGCAATCGGCGAAGCGTATTTACGGAAAAGACATGGAACGGCTTTGGGGAAAAATGGAGCCGATCCCCGAAAGGCAGTTGCGTGTGGTGGAAGACGGGGAGCAGCTTCATTTCGGGAATGTCAGGATAGAAGCCCTTGACACCCCCGGTCATGCCCAGCACCATCTTGCTTATAAGCTGGATGACGTGATTTTTACAGGGGATGTAGGAGGAGTCCGGATTGGGGAGAAAAGTGTGGCGCCGCCTTGTCCGCCTCCTGATATCCATCTGGAAGAGTGGGTGAAATCGATCGGGAAATTGCGCCAGATACATCCTTCCGCCCTCTATCTCACTCATTTCGGCCGCTACGAGGATGTGAACGGGCATCTGGACCGGCTCGAGGAAAATCTGAACCGTCATGCGGATGAAATAAAATCCTACCTGAAACAAGGGCTGGATCAGCAGGAGATGGGCGCGAGATATGGAGCTTTTGTCAGGCAAAGCCTGGTGGAGGATGGTCTTGATGATAAAGAACTGGAACAATATGAGACGGCCAATCCCGCCTTTATGAGTGTGGCGGGACTCACCCGCTATTGGAAGAAATATCATCCGGAGGAGATAGGAGAGGTGAGCAACAGGGGATGAAGGGGCTGGAAGTTGCAAATTGTATGCAAGGTGCGGGCTGAAATGACATCTCCGGCTAATAAAAGCCCATGGCTGATCCGGCTTTAGGATAAATGACTTTCACGTTGAAGTCATAGTTTATGCTGCCGGTGCCGTAGAGGAACAGTTGGCTGCTGCCATAGACTGAACGTGAAGAAAGAAAAACGACCGTTCTGATGCCCGCTGA
>CAZNHE010000144.1:0-5308 GCA_964572735.1 uncultured Chitinophagales bacterium
CAGCTATGATCTCTTTCATTTCCGCACGGGTTAAGGTTCTTCCCATTTCTGCAAAGTTGAGTTTTCTGGTTTTCATTTTTTTATCTCGTTTGGTTTGTTGCTATTTATGATCTGGCAACCTGGGCAATCCCTTCGATGCATCGGAGGGGGCAGGTTACCTGTTTTTTTGTCGTTTATGCCGGCCCCGCTTCAATCGGGGCGGAAGTGATATATTTCAAGTCAGCAATATCATTGTAGGCATCCGGCAGACGATATCCGTTCACAAAGAATGTCGGGGTGTGGGTAATGCCTGCCTCTTTGCACCAGTTGTCCATCGCCTTCAGCGTTTCTTTCTGCAGGTTCAGTTCCCGGTTCATCGGATATTTGGCGGCAAAGCGTTCGTAGTCCTTTTCCTCGGCGTCATACCATTCGTCTAGGGCTTGGCGGGTTTTGGCCTCATTCTTTTGCCCGGCAATAGCCAGCAGATGAGCGGCCGGAGCCGTACGCCGATCCTTATCTTCACCGGTGGCGGTAAAGATGATCTGAGCCTGCCAGTCGGGGCTTTCGCTAATGAGTGCTTCGATCTTCGGATGGGCCTGTGCACAGGGACCACAATATGGGTTGCACACTTTGGTCAGCACATTCGGCGCCTGCGGATTGCCGATCCGTATGCCCAGAGCCGCCGGACCACGGGCCATAGCGGGCTGGTGTCGGAGCATCGCCCCGAACACTTCTCCGTTATTTTTGAACCGGGCCAGTTGATAGCGGAGGTGCGTGCCTTTTCGGGCGGCGTACAGAGAGGGTTTGGCAAAAAACCAGGCGAAGGTGGGAATGAGGAAGGACAACAGAAAAATTACCGGTTGAAAGGTTATCCGGTCGAAGGGTTGAGAGGTGAGGTATCCGGTATATAAAGCAGCTAAAAATTCCAGCAGCAACAGGCTTTGCACGCTCAGGCATAGTACACACCACTGCCGGGCCACCTTTGCCTGATAATAAATGGAAAAAATAATGTAGGGCAATGCCAGGATGTTCAGAGCCATCACAAACGGCAGGGAAGAGATCCCTGCGATAAGCAGATACAGGTACCCCCCGGTAAAATAGATAAACCCGATCTCGCTCCAGGTAATGGTTCCTATAATCTTGGAAGCACTGCTGTTTAATACCGTCTCGCAACCTGTACGCCCGCCTCTTGTATTTGATTTCTTTCCCGCGGAACATACTTTCTGCAGCAACGGGTTATCCCCGTCGTATTCATGCCATAGTAACAGGCCGGTTGCGAGCATCCCCAGGAAGCTGAAAAGCAGGAAAGCCGTATAATAGATGGCGCCCGCAGAAGTATTTGCCATCAGCTTTCCTGCTTGCGCTATGCCTAACAACAGCAATAGGGTTAGTGTTATGGGAACAAACAGAACACCCCATAATTCCTTTCGTTGATTCTTCTTATAATCCGCCTCACCGCTGGCCTCGCCGGCTTCCGCCAATAACACCACGTTATCCCACCGTTGAAGGAAATCCTCTCTTGCGAACGATTGTTCTTTGCCCTGCTCATTCAGATAAACCACCTCCTCCGGGGTGATTTTCTTTACGACCATAAATTTGCCTCCCCCGGTTTTCAGGTGAACCACAAAGGGAACCGGCAATGCCTCTAATTTCTCTGCGGTGGCCTTTATCGCCGCCGTCTCCATATTCCAATGCTGCAAACTGTCGGAGATACTCAAGAGACTCGGATAATCAGGATGAGTAAGCACACTGTCTGCAAGGGTCGTTTCCGTGACCCGAACCTTTAGCAGCTGCAGCAGATGGCGCGCAGCGGTAATGCTGTTATCTCTGGTTTGGTTAAGCTGATTTAGCATGACAAATCCATGTTTATGGATTCAGTTCCTGCCCTGGTTATCCTTAGAGAGCCGTTTACCGGACGGGGGATAGGAGGGATCCATGTTTATGTCCTATTTCCGTAACTATGTTACTCTTAGAGATACGACCAAAGAACAACATTGTCAATCCTCCTGAGGATGATTTTTTGGGTGGAAATTCTTCAAAAGTTTAAAATCTTTGAAGAATTGACTTACTATTCATCTCATCTGAATTTTGTACCGAACAATCACCTTAGCCCCGGTTTTCTTATTCGTTTCTCTCGTATAAAGATGTCCGTTTTTAATCACCTCAATGCGCTTGTCTCTGGGCCATGTGAACCGGGCCAGCAGTTTTCCCTGATCAGTAAGTATCCACCACTTATATACCTTCATATTTTTAACGATAGTGGATACCCAGAGCCGGCTTTGATCATCGACCATCATGCCGTTTAACGCCGGCCAGGTTTTGGGGAATTTAATCTTTTGGTAAGCCCCTTTAAAAGGACTCCCATTTGAGTATGGATGACCGGCAATATATTTATTTTGATCGAATGAAGTGTGCGCATAAGGGTAATAAAAGGCTCGTAAATACTGCCCATCAGAGTTATATACTTTAACTAAAAAATCCTGTGTCCAGCCTGTGTAGATTTGATCTGCCTCTGATACGACTATTAACGGCTTTCCTTTAAAAGGTAACGGTATTGCAATGGAGAGACCGTTTTTTTTATAATAAAGGGTACTAATATTTTTTTGTCTGAAAAGCTCGCCGGATATTACGTTTCCTTTGGGTTTAAGAAGATAATAACGGATGTAACTTTTGGCATTAGGTACTCTGGAAGAATAATAGGGAAAGCCAACGATAAAGTTGCCGTTAGTCAAAGCGAAAAGATAATCGGGCAAGGAACCCATTCTCTCTTTATCGTCCTGAAGGGGTATAATAGATTTGAATGAAAATGGACTCAAAGAAAAGGTCGTTATTCTCAGCAGAACAGGATCGTACACAAATAATTGATGTGACTTAATTTCCATAGTAATAAACCCACGAAATTCTCCCGGTCCTGCTCCTTTCCTGCCGAAATGCATTAAATAGCGGCCGTCAGGCTCGAAAACATCTATGGTGTGTTGTTGATCGTCTGCAACATAAACTTTCCCGGAGTCGTCAACAGCGATACTAATCATCCCTCCAATTAGCACACCGTTAGTATTGCTGAAACTCGCGTCACGCTTAAAAGTTATTTTGTAAACTGGTTTGGCATCAGCGGCGTAGACCGTCAGGTTTTTCAGCTTCCGGATACGATCGGGGATCTTACTATTGTTGTGAGAAGAGCAACCCCATAACGACAATGATAGCAACGATAAAGTTATTATTTTCGATGTTCCATTCATTCTTAAGAGTCATTGATATGGAGTTCCATTGCAATCCGACAACCGATAAATCACCAGTTCCTATATTGCAGCCATGTAAATTCGTTTAATACCTGAGACAGGTGAATCATGATATTACCATAATCACCTCCTTCTAAAATATCAGTTTTGTTAAATGAGATAACCGGGTCAATTTTAGTTGGAGCAATCAGGTTAAGATTGTTTCCCCTAAAAAAGAGTATCAAATGACAAGAATCTCCCTCACTTATTAATCTTCCACCGATATTGTATTGTGCTTTCTCTGCTGATCGCTTCCGGTAGTTAGGGTAATAATTATACTCGATTTTAGACTTAGGCTTAAAATAGATGTCTCTGTGCTGTTGGTTAAATACCAAAATGTTATTCATGATATTTGTTAGGATGCAGGCAATTTTCTTATCCTCTTTCCCTCTTGCGACGATATACCTGTCAATGGAGAAACTTGTTAAACTATCCGGCCCATTTTGAGGATCTAAAATGTTTTTATCTGGCACCAGAGAAAACAGTACTCCACCCATCTTTAGGCTCCTTCGAACCACGAAATTTGGAACGTCACCTCCTAGAGGAGTAGGAGTTCGTGAACTAATAATGGAAGAAAAAAGCTTTGTCGAATCATTATCATTTACCGAAAAAGCGAAATAAGTGAGGGAATCTCTGGTTCGTAGAAGCATTCCTTTAGCAAACCAGGTATCCAGATGTGCCTTATTATGTTGATCCCCAAAAACGCCGATGAGTTCAAATGTTGATTTATGTTTTTGGGCTAACCGGTAGTTTGGGAAATACAGATATCCATGTACTGAAGCCAGTGAATCCACCATTTTGCTATAAGCTTCTGTAATTTCCTTTTGCAGATACTGATCAGGATCGTTTATGTTATACGGCTTAAAATAATGATTTATGGCGATAGAAATTTCCTTGTCAGGTAATGCATACCTTACTGAGTTACACCTGCTCATAATAATTATTAGGAGAAGAAAGAATTTTCTTTTAGACGTCATTAATAACATGACATTGTTTTAAATGCCTCAATGTTACATATTATTCGTTTCAAAACAATTTCTATATCTCGACCTCGCTCGTTCAGGCGCTTGAAGCCTAAGCCTGATGAAAACTTATATACTCCCCATCCACCACTGGCGGATGGGGAGTATAGGCGCGAAACCCGGGTACACGAGGTCTCAACTATAGATGGCCATATAGGGTGAAAAATGCGCAAATTGACTATCATGGGAATTGAGCACATCCTTCACAGATTTCTCCGTGTTCCTCAGCGAAAGTCTCGCATTGCTCGGTACAAGCTGATAAAGAGCTCAATCCACAACCGTATTGGGCCCCATTAAGCGAATATTCTATATCACCATCGCCACCATAACCGCCCAGAATCTTCTTCTGTTGGGCTTTGCTAAGTATCTCACCCAGGTTTTTGAATTTTTCAAGATCTTTCATGACCGTTACCTTATTTTCAGGTTTTACGTTTATACAACCTTTCCAAAGGTTTGAAATTTGGAATGATTGATGCTACCCAAGAAATACCAATAAATTCAAATGTTGTCAATCCTCCTGAGGATGATTTTCGTTAGAAATATCAGGTAAGGTTTTCATCCCCCCACAAATGTGCGACAAATCGAGCAGCAGATGAAAATAATCTGTACCCAGCTTCTCCCGGATGTGTTGTTTATGTGATTTCAGTGTAGTCGTAGCAATAAATAAGTGGTGGGCTATCTCGCTATCTTCCTTCCCCTGAAGCAACAGATCGAACACCTTTCTTTCGCGTTTCGTAAGTTGTTCCAGATGTTCCTTCAGCTCGTCTTTCAATATAGAATTAACGGCCTGATGCATCTGTACCGGCGTACTCGTCCTCTTCAGTTCCTGCAGAATATAGATGGATTCCCTTACCTGTCCTTCATTACCATAACTAAGCGGGGCAGTAATCCCGTAAAACCAATGCCATTGGTGATCCCCCCGATCCTTAATCCGGCAGACGCCTGCGAACTTTTTCTCTGTAAAAGGAAGTTCATTCCACGCTTCCCAAACTTCAGGAAACTCACCCGGATATATGATTGTCCGGAAAA
>CAZNHE010000144.1:5318-6455 GCA_964572735.1 uncultured Chitinophagales bacterium
GCCCTGCCCATCGCTCTCATTTCGGGCAGTGTGTATCCGGTTCTCGTCTCGAAATTCTTATTGCACCATTGGATGGTTTTTGCGGTATAATCCCAGACATAAATAAGGCCGGGAAGATGATCTACCAGAATGGATAATGAATAGGACATGATAAAACCCCTTGCCTCTTTAGAAACACACAAATTCAATATGTGGAAAATATACCCTGCAAAGGCCGATACCCGGATTTCCATTCTCTATCCAGATCGTTGACAGGAGGCAGAAAAGTAATGTCCGTTATGCTGCCACGACAAAAACCGGGAACAATGGCGGAGCCATCATTATTTTCAATACCCACCATGCTGAGGCCTTTCTCTTTATAATGATTTTACAAAATAGAGGATGAAATTGCAAACTATTGATTACGAGGTGGTATAGTATCTTTCGATATCTATATTTAGATATCATTCTATTGGAGAGGTACAGATCATTCACACAATGATAAAGGAGATTCCATGGATAGTCGTATATCCAAAGCAAGTATAGAACGAAAGATAGTCGAGTCGGAATTATGTGCATCCCGAGTTTAACATAATCAACTACTCATATAGGAAGCAGGGGATATTTTCGGCTTTTGGAGAATAGCGTCAAGGTATTGGAAGGGAAGATAGCTGGATTTCCTGATTATTTTGTGTTTGCATCGATCAGGTTTCGCCGCTCCATACCTTTCACACAATATTTGACAAAGCAGCGGCTATTCATTTCATCCTGATCCGATATTTCACGATTTGTTCAAGCCCCGATCACTTATTGATTCCTACTCTACAGTGATGATACGATTTTTAGGGGGTCTGCCACATGCACTTTGTGTCCCTTGATCTTATATACGACAATGAAATGGCTTTGTCGCCAGTAAGCAATAAACGGCAGGATACCTTCTTTCTTTAGCTTTTGAAACGTCGTTTTCACCGCTACCGTACGGAACCCCACCATCTCCGCGGCATCACTGATCCCCAACAGGGAGACGCCTTCCCGGGTGATCCCGCTTTTTATGCGCAGGCTTTGTAGCGTATAATGCTTCCCGTAATGCCTGGCGACCATCCGCAGGCAGGTAGGCCCGCAATCCATGGAATCGAATTGTTTGTAATGGGGGAAGGG
>CAZNHE010000145.1:0-6434 GCA_964572735.1 uncultured Chitinophagales bacterium
TCCTCTCCACGCTGAATGTTATCCTGTCCATTCGTATTTACATCCGGGTTATACCCCGAATAATTCGTGATCGTATACAAATTCTCCAGATCAATAAATACGGATGCGCTGTTCAGATCCAATTCATCCAATACTCTGACAGGAAAGTCATACGAAAATCTCACGTTTTTCAACCTTATATAGGAGCCTTTCTCAAGCATCCAGTTGCTATCGGATAACTTCGTATATGTTCTGGAAAAAGACGCAGCCGGTATATCTGTTTTGGTATGATCGGGGGTCCACCTGTTTAGAGCAGCTTTGCTGTTATTATGTGTACCATCTATACCAAGCAACCATGTACGTTGAGCATTTACGATATCATTACCATATACCCCCTGTAAGAAAAATGATAATGAGTATCCTTTATAATGCAACCTGTTAGACATTCCAAAAACAAAATCCGGAGACGTATTTCCTATAATTGTCCGGTCATCGGCATCAATGACCCCATCTCCATTCAGGTCTTTGAATCTTGGATCTCCCGGATGGGCAAGTGGCTGAGTACCTGCAGCATCAATCTGGTCCTGACTTTGCCATAAACCGTCAAACACATACCCAAACAAGGAATTTATGGGTTGGCCGGGTGTTACCTCCCGTATCACATTCCCATTCTGGAGATCGGATGAGAAAAACAATTGTGAACTTGGTCCTATGCTAATGACCTTATTCCGGTTCAGGGAGAAATTAATGCCGGTCGACCAATTAAATTCACCCCTGACGTTATCCGTTTGGAGGCTTAATTCCCAGCCCTTATTGCTCAGACTTCCGGCATTTTCCAGTACGGAGCTGAACCCTGAACTACTCGGAACATTTACGTTCAATAACAGATTCGATGTCTTCTTATGGTAATAATCCATATCTATACTTATACGACTGTTGAATAGTTTCGCATTTAATCCTATATCGAACTCTGAGGTTTTTTCCCATTTCAGATCGGGATTTCCCAGAGTACTGGGGAGATAGGTGACGTTGCTCACATCTCCGAACGGATATAGTTGTGCCTCCATCAAACCATACGAGCCATAATTGCCTATTTCCTGGTTGCCCGTAATACCATATCCTGCTCTTAACTTCAGGAAATTAATTGAATTTATATTCTTCATAAACGATTCGTCGGATATAATCCATCCTACGGAACCACTTGGGAAAAACCCATATTTGTTATCCTTACCAAATCGTGAAGAACCGTCTGTACGAAGCGTAAGAGCCAGTAGATATTTATCGCTTCTGTTATATCTTAATCGCCCGTAATACGATATTATGCTCGACTCTTCATAATCAGAAGAGGGCAACTGTGGGTTGGATCCTCCACTCAGATTATTATATTTTGAGTAATCATTCCCAAATTGTTCAACACTGCTAACGTCGGAGTAGCTATTGGTTTTTTGGAATGATATTCCACCTAAAAGATCGAATTTGTTGTTCTCTTTTATATTGAAATCATATGTGACAGTGTTCTCATTCAACCAACTCGTATACTTCCTGTTTTCGACGCTTGCTGTTCCCGGGTTATCAGGCCCCGATCTGTACAACTTCAAGGTCGTTGGTATATATAATCTGTGGTCTTCATTATTTATGTTTCCACCGAAGCTCACTTTTACTTTAAGGTTATCCTGAATGTCGTATTCACCATAAATGTTTCCGACGACATAATTTCTTGATAACTTATTCGTAACCTCCCTGGATATTTCAACAGGGCTTCTATATTCGGGGGAAGCAGGAGCATCTGTTAACAGGGCATACGACCCGTCGCTGTATTTCACCGGTAATGTCGGGAACATAAGGATGGTGCTTAGCCCTACCACGCTGCCTCTTCCTACGCGGCCTGTAGTCAGGCTCATTTTGTTCTGAGGCATCAGTGAAATCCTATTGAGCGATAGATGTTCGCCGAACTTCAGCTTTTTTCTAAATTTCGAACTCATGTTTATTCTTATACCGCCACGCTGCAGACCCGTATTGATCCTGATTCCTTTCTGCCTGCGGTAGTTACCGGAAATGGCATATTGCGTAGTGCCGTTTCCGCCGGAAAACCTTAAATCATAGTTTTGCGTCGGAGCCGCTCTGTACATCACCTTTTCCCAATCTGTACCCTCCCCAAACTGGCTTGCATCCGGATATAGTAATGCCATCTGCTGATCGGGAGATTGATATTTGTTGTAATTCGTCACAGCTTCATTCGCCAGAGTTACAAATTCCTTAGCATTGAGCAGATTCAGACTTTTGCTCATTTCCTGAATCCCATATTCCGCCCTTATCGTGACGTCCTGATGGTTAGCTACACCCGTTTTGGTGGTTATTAATACAACACCATTGGACCCTCTTGAGCCATATATCGATGTAGAAGAGGCATCCTTCAAAATTTCAATCGACTGAATATTGTCCGGATTTATTACAGGGGCCCCATTGGGACTATTAATGGGCACGCCGTCGATCACGTATAGCGGTTCACCACTACTTAAGATTGAATTAGTACCCCTGATACGCACCGAAATTCCACCACCCGGGGCGCTGGAGTTTTGATTGACCTGGACCCCGGGAACATGTCCCTGAAGCAATTGCTCGAAAGAAGACACACTTTGATTATGGATTTCCTTGGCGCTTACCGAAGAGATCGCGCCTGTTATCATTCGTTGCTCCTGTCTCCCGTATCCGACGACAACCAGTTCCTTGCCGGATATGGTTATCGAAGCTATGGCAATATTAATACTCTTCCTGCCATTAATAGCTATAGTCTTTGTCCTATAACCGATGAAGGAGATAACAAGCGTATCGTTAAGAGAAGGCACTGATAATCGATACCGCCCGTTTCTGTCCGTTGCCGTACCGATCGTCGTCCCTTTGACACTTATGTCGACTCCGGGCAACGGTTCGCCGGTAGTAGAATCGGTCACTTGTCCCAAGACCATACTTTGTAAAGCAAATTGCGCTCCCTCCGCCTTACATATAAAAGGCAGGAAGCAAAGTGCAAGCAATAGAACCAACAAAGGAATGTTGTAATTGATCTGTTTCATAGAGAACTCCCATTAATTTCCGTCCATTAACTACAATTTGGAAAAGCTGTATCACCAACTATCGACTCCGGAGGTCCGGGATCATAAAAGCCCAGGAAAGGCCACCACCCTTCCGACGGGTACTACCCAAACCGATTAAGCAACCATATTGTAATCGATTACATATATATTTAACATAAACTACATTTATAACGCTATGCATGAGGAAATATCCTATTCATAAAGAAAACGATTACATTTCGATTTGTCAACCCCTCTCTCAAAAATTTATTTATTATTTTTTTATGCCATTATCTATACCTTATAACAAACAACTATTTATGCATCTTCCTTTGAGGAAAAGACCGGTACCCCGCACGACTCCCTTACAATCAATTCGGGGTTTAGCACAATATTAGTTGTGTTATACCCAGGATTATTCAGTCTTTTAATTAATAGCTCGGCAGCATTTACTCCTAATTCATAACCCGGCTGTTTTACAGCCGTTAAAGGTGGATTCAACGCCAACGACCACGACATGTCATCAAAGCCGATTAAGGCAATATCATCGGGAATCGTCAATTTTTGCCGGTGTATCTCCTCGATGCAACCGAGGGTCATCAGGTTGTTTGTTGCGAATACGGCTGTCGGAGGTTCCTCCAGGGATAAAAAGGCATGCATCCCTCTCTGCCCGCCGGATTCTTTATAGTTTTCGAATACAACCAGCTCTTGAGCCAGCGGTACGTTCGCTTCTTTTATCGCCTTCTTATATCCCGAATACCGTTCGTTGGTGGTGCTCAGCCCCTTAATCCCGTTAATAATCCCGATCCTCTTATGTCCCAATTCCAGCAGCCGCTTCACTGCGGCATAAGCACCCTTTTCATTATTGATCAACACAGAATCTATATCCAGACTTTGCGGCTTCCGGTCGACGCAAACCATGGGAAAGCCATTCTCGGATAGCTTTTGTATGTATTTGATATTTCCCGTAGTAGGAGCGATGATGAGTCCGGATACTCTTTCTGCTATCATAGAATCAATGTAGAATTTCTCCTTTTCGGGGTTTTCATCGGTATTACTGATCATCACGGCATTTTTAAACCGGTGGGCCACATCTTCAACCCCCCGCGACAGATCTGAAAAGAAGGGATTACCGATATCTGTTATAACCAGGCCAATTATCAGCGAATCGGTCGTCTTAACCCTCATCCGGCGCGCCACCCTGTCGGGCCGGTAATCCAGCTTTTTGGCCGCCTCTAAAACCCGTTCGGCCGTTGCCCTCCTTACATTTGCCGATTTATTGAGCACCCTTGATACCGTGGCTGTTGATACCTTTGCCATTTGAGCAACATCTTCAACTGAACAAATCTTCTGCTTGGGCATGAATTTACATTAAATATTATGAAATCGATTTCAACAAGATACCGATTTTATCCTAAATATGTCCACATTTACGCTTTCTGTCGCAAGCGTCATTTACATCAGCCCGCCTTCTTTCTATAATGGGGGCATTGCAAAACCGTTCTTTTGTCCTCCGAAGAGGTTCTTTGGAGGACAATATCTTCGTCTTCACCCCGGCATTTAGGATCTGGTTTTTCAAAGGCTCCTGTATATTTATATACGATGATCATTTATGTTTTAAGCGTCAACAAAAGTATCAGTACTCCTCTTGTCACAAATAAAGGTTTTCCCGAAGCTCTCCGGTGCTATTGTAAGTTCAGTTTTCATCTTAAACACGCCAACCCATTATCCTTCGAAGATAGCATTATCCGGATAACAAACCTGGAGAATAAAAGTACGATGCAAGCCATCGCAAAATACGTTGATACTCTTACAATCGGCCGTTCGCCCCCCGAAAAGCTTTCCTCTTGCAATTGAGTCCATTTCACTTTAATATGGTTACTCAGGAGGAAAGGCTATAACCTGTTGGAAAGCGCCTTTTTAAAAAGATTGTGTCTTCATTAAATACTACGGCTGTTTGGTATCAACCTGGATTAAAAGCTCATCTATGGAAGTGATCCATCTCTCGGTAATCGATTGGGCTATCTTGCTGGTATACGTTTGCTTTGTAGTTTGGATGGGATTTTATTTCAAGCGATTCACCAGAAACGAGGAAGATTTTTTCCTTGCAGGCCGCAAGAACAGCGCATGGGTAGCAGGCATCGCCTTTATGTCGGCTAACATGGGAGCTATGGAAGTGATCGGGTACACGGGTCAATCTGTCAAATACGGGCTCTATGCTGCTCATTTCTACCTGATTGGCGCGATACCCGCCATGTTGTTCCTGGGCGTTTTTATGATGCCTTTTTATTATAAAAGCCGTATCAAATCCATTCCGGGTTATCTCAGACATCGCTATGATGAAAAAACCCGGGTGCTGAACGCCATCGCTTTTTCCGTGATGATGATCCTCGTTTCGGGGATTGCACTCTACGCACTCGCTCTTGTTTTACATACTTTCGTTGGCTGGAACTGGGATTTATGCATCTGGCTTTCTGCGGGACTGGTTGCACTTTACATAACATTGAGCGGCCTGTTATCGGCCATCTTTACCGAAGTCGTTCAGTTTTTCCTTATCTGGTCGGGTATAATGCTCATTCCAATACTTGGCATCATTGACCTGAAAAACCCGGTGGAAATGCTTAATAGCCTGCCCGACATATATACCACCCTCTGGTCGACTTCCGGAAATGCGAATGCAAACCCCATGATGGTTACCTGGGGAGGGTTGATTCTCGGCCTGGGCTTTGCCATCGGATTCGGATATTGGACTACTGACTTTCTGATCATTCAACGTGCTTTTTCTGCAAAAGACCTGCGTTCAGCCAGAATGACCCCGATCATCGGCTCCTATTTCAAACTGCTTTTGGGATTAGTGGTGGTCGGTTCCGGGATGATTGCCCTGGCGCTCCTGCACGATCCTCAAAGTGGGTTTCACTTACTTCAGGTTGGGAATAAAATCAATTACGATTCCGTTATTCCGCTTTTGATGATGCGCTATTTCCCTGCGGGCATGATCGGACTGGGGGTCACAACGCTGGTGGCTATGTTTATGGCCGGCCAGGCGGGAAATATGAGCGCTTTTACCGCCGTGTGGACTTATGATATTTATCAGGCGACTATCGACAAGAATGCTGCTCAAAAAAAACTTTTGTGGATGGGGCGCCTCGCAACCGTCGGCGGTATCCTGCTCAGTATCGCCGCGGCGTACTGGGCCCGAAGTATGCCAACCATCATTGATTTTCTACAGGCTATTGCCTCATTTATCCTGGCTCCGGCCGCGGCCATCGTTCTTCTTGGAATGTTCTGGAAACGTATCACCGGCGATGGCGCATTCTGGGGGATGCTGATCGGGATGACCAGTTCACTCATTATGTTCCTGGCTCTGCAGATCGGATGGATCAC
>CAZNHE010000146.1:0-6288 GCA_964572735.1 uncultured Chitinophagales bacterium
ACCCCTTGTTTATTCACGATAAACTGAACATATACCGTACCTTCAATACCAGCCTTTCGTGCCATTTCGGGGTATACGATATTCTTTTCCAAAGCTTTCAGTCCACCCTTCATTTTGGGCATCCTTTCCACGACAACAAAGACCTGTTGCTTATGGGTTTGCTCGGCTTGTCCGTTACCCTTTTCGGGCGGCGGTGGCAGCGACAACGGCTGATCCAGGTTCAGCTCACTGTTCAGATTGATGGGATTATCGCTGATCACTGCGTCATTAGGTACCGCAACAGGCACCCGTGGAGACGGTGGTGGCGGTGGCTTTTTCTTGATTTCCGTACGCTTCACGGTTTTCATCGTAATCTCTTCCTGATGAGGCACCTGGAAGTTCTCCTTATTCTTCATGTGGAAAGGCACATGAAACAAAACGATGAAGATAAGAAGGCCTATAATAAGCCCGATTTCAATACGCAGGCTGTATAACCTTGTCTGATCAGCTTTCGGCTTTTTAGTTTGGAGTATTCGCATTTCGATCCTCCCCTGAGTCTGATTTACCTTTTAGCTGTTTATTTTACAACGAATTAGAGTGCAAAATAGTTCGTGATTATCCCTCTTTCCGCCGAAGTCCGGCTTGGGGGAGTGAGTAGCATCTTGCGGGATTTTTCACCTGGATACGGCGGATTTTGTCATGAGCCATTTGGACAGGCGCCTGAAAAAAGGTTAGATTCCACGGTTGCTTTTGCAACACTTCAGCCGGCCTGTTGACGATTTGGTTCAATCTGCAACAGGCCGGATAAATCGGGAGAGGGTAAATGATTTTGATTCATTCCCTGTTATGAAATGGCGATGTGATAAGAACATCGATTTATCAAGTGTTTGCCTTAGAATGAGTTTCAGACGAAGAAGAACCGGATCGGTTACAGATTGATGATAAAAAACATTGGTTTTCTGAGTACGCGTTTCCAGGGTACGGACGGTGTTTCCCTCGAAAGCAACAAATGGGCGGAAGTCCTTAGAAAGGACGATCACAAGCTGTTCTGGTTTGCAGGGAAGCTGGATAAAGAAACCGATAATTCCATGTGCATTCCGGAAGCTTATTTCGGGCATCCTGAGCTTGAATGGATCAATGCCCGGATCTGGGGAGTCCAAAACAGGGAGCGCCTGATAACCCGGCGTATTCATGATATCGCCGAATACCTGAAAGCACGTATTTACGATTTCGTATATCAATTTGACCTTGATCTGCTGATTATCGAAAACGCTCTTTCCATTCCGATGCACATCCCTCTGGGAGTGGCAATTACCGAATTCATGTCGGAGTCGCAGACCCCGGTAATCGCCCACCATCATGATTTTTACTGGGAACGGATCCGGTTTCAGATCAACTGCGTACACGATTTTCTGCAAATGGCCTTTCCGCCGCGGGAGGTCTCTATGCAGCACGTCGTCATCAACCAGGCGGGGGAAGAAACGCTGGCCTGGCGCAAGGGGGTACCCTCCACGCTCGTACCCAACGTGCTGGATTTTGACCGTCCCACGCCCGGCATCGATGAGTATAACGCCGATGTGAGAGAGGCGATCGGCCTGGAAAAGGACGACATCATGCTGCTCCAGCCCACCCGTGTCGTACCCCGCAAGGGGATCGAGTATGCTATCGAGCTGGTTGAAATGCTCAACGACAAACGTTACAAACTGGTCATCTCACATGAAGCGGGCGACGAAGGTTATGAATATAAATCGCTGCTTGAAGAGATCGCCGCAGATGCAGGGATTGATATCCGCTTTGTATCCACGCGGGTGAGCGAGCGGCGCCAGTTGAATGGCAGAGGTGAGAAGATATATACATTGTGGGATCTTTATCCTCATGCCGATTTAATCACCTATCCCAGTCTCTACGAAGGGTTTGGGAACGCATTCCTCGAAAGTATCTACTTCAAAAAACCATTGCTGGTCAACCGGTATTCCATCTTTGCACGCGACATTGAGCCCAAGGGATTCAAAGTTGCGATGATGGACGGACTGATCACCCCGACGGTGGTCAACCATGTCCGCCGCATTTTGCACGATCCGGAATACAGAAATGCGATGGTGGAAGTGAATTATCAGTTGGGCAGGAAATTTTACAGTTATTCGGTGCTTCGTCGTAAGCTCAATATGCTCATAGCTAATATTGAAGGAACCTGACACGTGCCATGATCCGCTATTTTTCCAGTGAAAAGATTGACAACATCCGCCGCAGGCTGAGTAAGATCTATGGCGGGAAGGAGGATCAGCATCTCCTGGAACGGATGGATATGCTGGTCGGACGGTACGGGGTAGGGATCGATCCCCGGAATCCCGGCTATTTCTGGGATGAAAAAGACAATGTACTGATCGCCTATCCGGATAATTTGCGGAAGCCGGCGGAGTCTCCACTTGTGACACTCCGTCATTTCCTGGAACAGCATTTTGCCGGGATTATCGATACCGTACATCTACTGCCGTTTTTCCCTTATTCTTCCGATGAGGGTTTCTCAGTAATCGATTATCGTCAGGTTCGTCCCGAGCTGGGCAACTGGGGCAATATAGAAGAGTTCACGAACCATTTCCGGATCATGTTCGACCTCATACTGAATCATGTATCACGGGAAAGCGACTGGTTCCGGAATTTCGTAGAGAGTGTGGCTCCTTATCGCGATTACTTCATAACGGTGGATCCTGAAAAAGAGGATGTTTCGGAAGTGGTCCGGCCAAGAAATTCCCCGCTTCTGAGCAAATACTACACACGTATGGGTGAAAAACACGTGTGGACAACTTTCAGCGAAGATCAGGCCGATTTGAATTTCAAGTGCGAAGATGTCCTCTTCGAGTTTCTCGATATCCTTTTCTATTACATCTACCACGGAGTACATATCATCCGCCTGGATGCCATTGCGTATCTTTGGAAAGAACCCGGAACTTCCTGCATCCACCTGGATAATACGCACGAGATCGTGAAGCTTTTCCGGGATATCCTGGACACTCTGGCCCCTCATGTCCTGCTTCTCACCGAAACGAACGTGCCTCACGAAGAAAACATCAGCTATTTTGGAGAAGGCGACGAGGCAAACATGATTTACCAGTTCAGCCTTCCGCCTTTGCTGCTGCATGCTCTTCAGACCGGAAACAGTACCTATCTGACCCATTGGGCCGGGACACTGCCGCTGCCGGGTGAAGGAACGACCTATCTGAATTTCACCGCATCGCACGATGGCATCGGCGTCCGGCCCTTGCAGGGGCTGATCCCCGACCGGGAGTTTGAGGAATTGATTGCACGGGCAACCGGCCGCGGAGCTGAAGTGTCCACAAAAAAGAACAGCGATGGATCCGAGAGCCCTTACGAATTGAATATTACCTGGCTGGATGCCCTGCGTGCCCCGGGAGATGATCCATGGGGGGTGGAACGGTTTCTGTGCTCACAGGCGGTCGAAATGGCCCTGCAGGGGATTCCTGCTGTCTATTTTAATAATCTGGTCGGTTCCCGGAACAACACGGAAGGATTCCGGGAGACGGGGAAGCCGCGAATGCTGAATCGGAAGAGATGGAACCTTGATGAGCTGGCGGCCAGGTTAAACAACGAACAGAGTGAGCCGGCCGTCATTTTTAACCGGTATAAAAAACTGCTTACCATTCGCAGCTCCCAAAAGGCCTTTCATCCCGATGCTCCCCAGGATATACTGGATCTCGGAGATAGGCTTTTTGCATTACGGAGGGTTTCTCTCGATGGCCGGCAATCGATTATCTGCATTCATAACATGACTGATGAGAAGCAGACGGTGAGGTGGGAGGAACTGTCGCGGGAGAAAAGCAATAAGCATAGCTGGTCCGATCTTTTTACTGATGAGGAACATGAGACAGGAGGAACATTGGAAATAGAACCGTATCAGGCCTTATGGCTGACAGACGGGAAAAAAGAAGCGTGAAGTACCTGCCCGGCTTTCTATGAAATACTACTCCTTTCCTTCGACTATGGATTGAAGCTGATCCCGAACCGGGAATAATTAATCAGGGATACGATCCGGGAGCTTTTTCTGGCGCTCTTGGAAGAGAGAAGTCGTTTTCGGGAATCCATCTGGTAAAAGTGTATTTGTTTTTAATGAGGCCGGCAGGCCCACAACAAATTGCCAACAACGGGCCACCGGCTATCAGCTATTATGGAATTTTTTTCAGGTTTTCCCAGTGAACCACCCATTTTCCGTTTTTCGGGAAGCCGGGGTTCGGCGGACCTTCATAGCCGTCCCACCCGGCACACATCATCGCTGTTGCCATCAGCAGCGCTCCGTTGCCCGGCAGATAAACCCGCAGGTTCGTCCGCTGATAGTTGTGCCCGTCCCGCAGGTAGGTGTTCTTGGGAACCTTCATCATCAGCACATCGATGGCTTTCTCCGGCTCCCCCAGCCGGGTTGCCGTCATCGCCATCATCGGATAGTCCCAGCCCCAGGTGTCCGGCCAATCCCAGACTTTGAGCACTTTGGCAAACGTGCGGCGCATGGTCGGGAGATCAATCATTTTTGTTTTTGGAAGAAAGCTCAGCCCGATCAGCACATCCGGATGATCCCTCATATAACGCGGGTTCGTGTAGGAGTCGGGAGCGCTTGCCGCCGCCAGGTACACGCTATCCTGCACGGCCAGAGGCGAGAGATTCCTCAGCACACGGTCCCATCCGGGCTTGCGGGGCATACCGAGCCGTTCCCGCCATTTCTGGGCCGTTGAGAGTCCCCAATACCAATAAGCCAGCTCAAAAGCCGGGTTGATGGTGGTCTTCGGATCAAAACTCTCCTGGGCCGGAATCAGGTCCGGACCCAGTACGTATTTCCCTGTTTCCCTGTCCCGGTGTGCATAGGAGGCCATGAAATCGGCCGTCTCAAAGACCAGGTCTTTATACTTCTCGAGCGTCTCCCGGTTGGGATGGGCCCGGTAAGACAGCTCCGAGAAATAGATGATGTGCGGCTCCTGCCAGATCAGAAACGGTCCGACCGAGGAAGGGCTTTCCCGGCCGGACGGGTCGGTCATCTTGGGCCACCGGACTCCCTTAAATCCCTGCATTTCCGCGGTCTTCCTTGCCCGCGGCTCTATCTTTTTATACCATCCCAGGCTCTTTTCCAGCAGACCGATCCGGTCCCACAACGCAAACTGCGCGGCATGCCACAGGTGCATCTCCAGGTGAAATTTGCCGTACCAGCTGTTATAGGTCAGCCCGGTCTCCTGGGGCGGCCAGGGCCCGTCGCACTGGATTTTGGTGAGATACTGGGAGAGCACGATCCGCCGCTCCAGTTCCTTTGCCCGCGGATCGGTGCTCCCGGAAAGATCGATGGCCCCGCCCGTGGTCCAGAACGTCTTCCATTGAGTGATGCTATTCCGGCTTGTTTGCCGGAAACCCGGAACAGGAGTGTTCAACGGCCTGCTTTTGCTGAACAGGCAGCTGAAGGCCAGGGTGTCGCTGCCTCGGGAAGGCGCCAGGTCGTAAGAATGGATTTCTGCCTGTTCCACCGATGCCGCGCCCTTCCAGTGAATAGTTACATAATAACGGGTAGAATCCATGATATGCTCGATAATATCCTGATGCTGATTTTCCCGATGCAGAATCGTCTGGTGTTTGTCCGGATCATTCCAGTCGTCGGCCCGGCCCCATTTCCCGGCGGCGTACGGAAACCGGAACCTTACTTTCAGTCGTCCGGAGGCAAGCAGAGGGGACTCGACTTTCACTGAGACAAGATCCTGCTGCTGGTGGCAGACGGTCCAAACATCCACCGGAATCCCATCCACCTCAAACTGGCTGCGGATCATCCCGGTCCACAGATTCAGTTCCTGACGGATCTGGGAGAAGTCAGCCATCGCTGCCTGTGCCCCGTCGGTTTTTGTGATGACAAACCCGATCTTTCCCAGATCCAGGCGATGGGGATTTGCCCGCAGCCAGTTTGTCGCGGCTCTCTGCCGCGGGGTACCCCTTGAGGCGTAGGCGTAGGGAACCTTTCGCCCGTAATAATTATACTCCTTCATCACATCTTGGAGCGTGTAATGGTGAGGATTGGGAAAGCTGTGCCAGCCCCACTGGGATTCGGTGCAAAGCGGAACACCGTTCCGGTAATACTTCGGAAAGGTCTGGAGTCCGGTGGCATCAACGGTAAAGGCGAAATCTCCGTTGCCCACAGAAAGGGAAGCAAGAGTGTCAAATCGGGTGAGAACGACATTATGCCGGGTTACCAGTGCATGCCGGTCGATCTTATACGGATGAGGTCGATGCCCCGATGTGGCGCTGCATCCACACAGCAGTAAGCAG
>CAZNHE010000147.1:0-6219 GCA_964572735.1 uncultured Chitinophagales bacterium
CTTTGTCTCTCAAAAGTGCCTATCGATTCCATATACTTTTTTTATCCCGCAAATCCTGAAAAGATAGAAAAATAATGGCTCAGAGAACATTATTCATGTATAATGATATTGAAACTTTATGTTCCTATTGTCTTGTAATCATTGCGATTAATGATGTCCTTCTATTGCACGTTTCATGCGATAATGACGGCAGAGGATGCTTAAAAGTTATCCCATCATTGCCCTTTGCTGTGAGATTGCCACGTCACTTGCTCCGCGGCGTTCCTCGCAATGACAGCCTTTAATGTCGTCGCGAGGAGTCCCGAATGGCGCCTGCGCCTTCGCGTAGCAATATTTTGCATTGAGCCTCTTCCTGCTACGCTACGGCGGAGTCCCGAGGTATCGGGAGCGATCCCGTCCATCCTGGCAACGGGGATCCAAGGGTTACCACCGCTGCCCCGGGCTGCGGGATTGCTCCGATACATCGGGACTTCGCCAAAAGCCTTCTTCACACCGGCTGAACAAAGGATAAGGCTTATGCCCGGCGGACAAGCTCTCCGCCCTACAAAGTGTCCATTATTTTCTTACTTTTCCTTTAGAATTGTGGCTTTGGTTCCGGGGCGTATAACCGATAAGCCGTTAATACAACCTCTCCAGGGAACAGGCAGATAATGAATGTAAATACATGACCAAGAAAATAATTATAACGGGAGGAGCCGGATTCATCGGATCGGCGGTTATCAGGGAATTGCAGAAGTATGACTATGAGTTATTCGTCATCGATAACCTTTCGTTCGGCAACAGGGATTTCATCGCTATCGATGATTCGCATTTTTTGAAGGCAGATATTCGCGATAAGTCACAAATGGAGGCTGTTTTCCGGCAAATAAGGCCCGACCGGCTTATTCATCTGGCTGCCATTCATTTCATCCCTTATTGCAACCGGCATCCGTTCGAATCAGCCGATATCAACATCCGGGGAACAATGAACGTGCTGGATGCCGCCGCCGGCTGCTCATCCGTCACCAAATTGTTTTTCGCATCCACCGCTGCCGTATATCCCATTTATGACGGACCCGTCTCCGAAGAGATGGCCACCGGACCACTCGATATCTATGGGTTATCGAAGTTGACCGGCGAACGGCTTTGCCACGAGTTTTTCCTGAAGACAGGGGTTTCGACAGTAATCGGGCGTCTGTTTAATGCCTTCGGTCCCAACGAAACCAATCCGCATCTCATTCCTGAAATACAAAAACAGCTGCTGGACGGCAGCCGGTCGATCCGGCTTGGAAACCTGACTCCAAAGCGTGATTTCATCCATACCTACGATATGTCCCGTGCTATACGGATGTTAATGGAAGATACCGATATTGCTTATGAGACCGTTAATCTCGGCAGGGGCATTGAGTATTCGGTAACGGAAATTGTCGGGGCCTTTGAAAGGGAGCTGGGTGAAAAGATAACGGTCACAGTAGACCAGGATCGGGTACGGAAGGTTGAAAGAATGCACTTGCTGGCGGATATTTCGAAGTTAACCTCACTCACCGGCTGGGAGCCCGAGTGGGATATTGACGAGGGGATCAAGACATTGATTGCACCGGTTCTGTGAGGGAAGACCCAACCATGAATTGACGGCTTGGGGTTCTCACAGAGGCACGCAGATGAATGCACAGAATGGGGCAAAAGGCGATTGTTCAAAATCTTCGTTCAATTTCAACTCTCTGCGGAACCAGAAACTCTGCGAGAAACAGAACGAGCCTTATGAAGGGCTCCAATCCTATAATTACAATACCCATCAGGAGCTCTCGCAGAGGCACGCAGATGGATGCACAGAGTTTCGCAGAGATAATTGTGGTAAGTTAGGGACAGGACAGGAAATGGAAGTATTGGCTGATAATATGAAGGTTGCTATTTGCACAGACGGGATTTTCCCGGAAGCGATAGGGGGAATGCAGCGGCATTCAAGAAAACTTACAGAGGCACTGAGTGTCATGGGCGGACTCTCCCTGAGCGTATTGCATCCTCATGATAAAAAGCTTTTTGACGAGCCGAATGTCACGGAATACCCGTTGCAGGGCATCAACCCGCGCAAAAAATATCTGTCTGAAGTATGGAAATATTCAAAACGTGTGGCTCAATGCCTGGATGAAATTCAGCCGGACATCATTTATTCGCAGGGTTTATCAGTCTGGAAGGATATAAAAAAATACCAGGACAGGCTGATAATAAATCCCCATGGTCTGGAGCCTTATCAGGGACTCACGAGAAGAGACCGGGTATCGGGCTACCCCTTCCGGCGGATTTTCGATTCTTTGTTTAATCGTGCTGCCGTGGTTATTTCACTGGGCGGCAACCTCACACCCATTTTGCGGCGTCGGATTCACAATCTCCACACAAGGATCGCAGAGATTCCGAACGCCGTTGATATCCCGAAATTCAGTCCGAAATTCTCACCCCGCACCGGGGACCGAAACGATCAGGTTTTATTTGCAGGCCGCTTTGCATCAAATAAAGGGATAACGATACTAATGGAGGCGATAGCAAGGCTGAACGACCGGTCCGCAGGAAAGCGGTTCACTTTTTTGCTGGCAGGAAAAGGCCCTTTATACGAAACCTGCATCAGGAAATATCACTATGATAATGTCAGCTTTTTAGGCTTTGTCTCTGACGAACATTTGGCGGAACTGTATAAAACCTCCGACCTTTTCGTGCTTCCCACCCTGTTCGAAGGGATGCCGACCGTTGTCCTTGAGGCCATGGCCTATGGCCTGCCCGTCATTGTAACAGACGTGGGTGCCACGGCTGAACTGGTAGATTCCAATAACGGCTATCTGATCAGCAAAGGAAGTGCAGAAGCTCTGGAAGCCGCTCTCATTGATTTCTCCCGGCAGCCGGATGAGCAGCGTATGGCCCTTGGGCTCGCTTCCAGAAAAAAGGTGGAGGAAATGTTCACCTGGAAAAAAGTGGCGCAACTTCATTACAAACTATTCGAAGAGGTACTCCACACTAAGCCGGAGTACCAGGAAGAACCCCTGCAGAAGCTTCCTTAAGAATCATTTCAGCATGGTTGGTCCATGTATATTCGTTACAAACCTTGTAATTAAAACTTGAAGCAATCTTATCGGCCAGCGCCGGATCGTCAAGTAACTTCCTGAGGGCGAGAGAGATGCTCCTGACCGTTGGCTTCACCAATAATCCGTCGATCCCGTCTGCAATGATATCCTTAACCGGGACATTATCAGGTGCAATAATCGGCTTTCTCATGGCTCCATATTCAAAGAGCTTGATGGGAGAACCATACCAATGTGATCCCGCTAATACACAAATGTCCATGCTCCTGATATAATCATATATACGGTCATGTTCCACTTCACCGGTAAATATGATATCCCCTCCCCTTTTCATTTGCGCTGCCAATTCCCTTAAGTCGTTTTCGATGGAACCGCTGCCCACTATCAATAGTTTAGTGCCGGATTCTTCAAGCTCATTAAATGCCTTGATAACCAGATCAATGCGATGCCAGCGAAAAAAAGAACCGACAAATCCGATAACCCTGTTATTCTCTATCCCAAGCTTCTTTTTTATACCGTCCTTCTTTTCTAACCGGCAAATTTCAGGATTAATGGCATTGGGTACAACCATGATCTTCTGAGGATCAATGTTGAGGAACCTTTGATAATAGCTTTTTAGTGCTGTGGATACGCAAATCAGCATATCGGATTTCTCCGCCTGTTCCTTTTCCCTTTTCCGGGCAAGATCGAAAAAAAACTTATATCCGTCTTCCAGTTCGCCCTGTTCCTCGACACAGGGCGAGTTTATTTCCATAAGATGAGGAAGATGGTATTCCCTTGCAATCTTTACCCCTGAAGTCTGCAAATAACTGCACCGTTCATATATCAGGTCCGGCTTCCATGAAACGAGCTTTCCCCTCAGTATTTCAGTCAATTTACGATCGACGCGAATCAGGTTGATATTCTTCAGTCCCGACCAGACAGAGGGGGGAATTATTTTCTTTATACCCTCTTTCACCCTTATCCCTTTCGGAGTTTCCTTTTCCCTGCTTTCGTCGGTGCGGTCCATATTAGCATAAAAGAGATCCGCTGCTATCACAGGCAACACTTCATGACCGCAATTCCTAAAAGCGGCTATCATTTCCCGCATATGAGTACCGTACCCTGTATTGCTGTTCAGCTGCAACGATGGATGGGGAGAATAATAGAGAATGCGCATTTTAAGAAGGTAAATTCATTGACAGATCAACCATTATCTGGTATTGCTGTGTAATTATGTCGGAATATTTGCAGAAGTAATCATGGGCCAGGCTATTATTTTTGTTGCGTTCTTCAGAAGCGGCAGGCCTTAGCTCCGGCAGCTCCTTTTCATTTAAACATAAGCCACAGTTATGATTTCCGACAAAGGAGGTATAGTCGCCGATATTACCCTTTAGAATCACCGAATTCCCGGCAGCCAGGTATTCGGCAAACTTAGTAGGTGCCGCCACTTTGTTGGTGATCGAATCTTCCCTGATCAGCAATCCATAATCCGTCATATTCAGGATGCTGAAGACGGACTCATGGGGAACATATTGAATTTTAACCCGTAAAGGGTATTTTTCCTGCAGCGGATAAAAAGGTCCCGGTTTCCTTACCAGGGCCAGCAACTTTATTTTCTCATTTGCTTCAAAAAAGTTCTCCACGGTCTCCCTGATAAGAGAAATGGACTGCCAGCCGGCAGATGAGCCTGAGTAAACAATAATAATATCGTCTGGCCGGTAACCATAACGACTCCTCAAAGCATTTCTGTCGTCCATGTGGAGCAACGGCTCCAGGAATTCTTCTCCCAGTGTCGTGGGAACCACAATATGTCGATCCGACATATAGCCGAAACGTTCCTGCCAGTAATGGATCAGGTTATTGGAAATGGCCATCTGAAAATCGGAATCCGACACAGCTCTTCTTTCCAGTTGAAGGATTTCTCCTGCCAGACGCTCATTTTCTCCATGCAGATACTCTTTCCACTCAGCAGCTATTGCTCCGCGGGCGTCATAAATAATACCCTTTAACCGAAGATTTTTTCTCAGCATGAGAGCGAGATTAGTTGCGAGAACCCCCCGGCAAAGAAATATTTCATTTCTTAAAGATCTTTGAATCAGCCTGGGTAAAAGGATATTCCTCCTCCAGTTGAAGCGGCTCGGCCACATGGGGAATACCGTCGCGTCTGGCACTACCGACTGAATTTTCCGTTTGGTGTATCTATAATTCCTAGACGGCACCAGTGTCACCAGGCGCAGGGGCACCCCCAGAAAATGCCTGAAATACCGGCAAACATCCAGCACCTGACTGTGGTAGATACCCGAGTAGTCGTCTCCAAGCGTCAAATAAATCATTATTTTTCCCCTGAAACGAGTTATCGTCTATTCTTCGATGATATCTTGGATCGTATACTCTCCAGTCTATCAAACCCCAATAGCCTATACATAAATATGTATTTATATGTAATCCTTTTGGATTTAACAGGAGTGAATTTTGCACCTATATATTTCTCATAATAATCCAACGACAACGCTCGATCCATAGCATACAATAATTGAATCTTTATAAACAGCAATTGTTTATACGGATGCATCTCATGGTCATCAAAATAGTTTACATTAACCAAATAATTGAATACATCCACCCTAAGATTGATGTATCGTACGATATTATCATATGCATTGGTGTTTGAAATAGACTGGTCATTAATGCATCTCACAATAGATAGTGAGTTATGATCTATATGAAAGATGCAATGTTGCTTCAATAACCTAAACATCAGGTCATATTCCTGGCTACTGGCCAGGTCTTCGTCCCAATTCCCTGCCTTTATAAGGCATTCTTTTTTCCACAAATTCGAACAGGTATACCCTAAAGAAGTTGAAAATAAGCCAAACCATATATCGTCATTTACCTCACTAATGGTTTCTATCTTCCCTTCCCTTATGATGGTCTCGGCGACCACCACATCACACCTAAACTGATCGACAAGATTCATCTGATGTTCAATTTTCTTTTCCAGGAGGATATCATCAGCGTCCAGGAATTGGATATATTCTCCCTGGGCAAGCCTGATGCCCAGATTTCTTGCGGCATTGGCGCCTTTCTTTGTTTCACGGGCCACCCGTACAGAAGGATGCCGCTTGGAAAAATCCGTCAGTATTTCCAGCGACCGGTCCGTCGAGTTATTATCAATGCACAATATCTC
>CAZNHE010000148.1:0-6092 GCA_964572735.1 uncultured Chitinophagales bacterium
AAATTTTACGCCCTATACTATAGATCTCCAGGGCTTTTGAAGATCCCTGGAGATCTATAGACCATACCCGCCTTCATACCATCGGAAGGGCGATCTTTGTGTGTTTATAATATGTGAATAACTTGTGGGATATCTTTCGGCTTTTAAATGAGCCTGGTCCGAAAGGAGTCGTTTCCGTAATAACTCCGATTAACGAATCCAACCGATTCCCTATTCGTCCTCAGGCCGTTTTTTCGTGGCACCGGTTGTGTCAGCCTTTGGGTAAACCGCGCTATTTACAGTGGATTCAATAAAAATGATTGTAAAACAATAAGCATATCTATTGGAATCATTCTGAAATCCATGGATACTTCTCCTGTTATTCCATCGTTCTTATGGAGGCTCCTTGTCGTTTTATCAGGCCTGCTGCAGAGGTGGCGTAATGAGGACATGTCGGCAGAAAATAATTGTTTCCAATGTGGATAACTCTTTAAATTTGTGGAAAAATTGACTTGTCCTGTCAGGACTGCTCTTCTATATTATCAGTGACAGATGGAGACCGTCGTTAAGGGAATATAACAGGCCGGTGCTGTCATTAAACCACTTTGAAACATTTTGATACCTGTAGATTCGTTATCTCTGTACAGGAATCTTTCCCCGATTTTGAATACCAAGGCTGAATGGATTTATCATGAAATTTGAACGATTTTTTACCCGGAACGACTGGAGCGATCCTTACCAGAACATGAAATTCGAATCCCGCAGATCCGAGATCAGGAACCCGGACGGATCGACGGTGTTCCGGATGGATGATGTGATGGTTCCAAAGGGATGGACTCAGGTAGCTACGGATGTACTGGCTCAGAAATACTTCCGCAAGGCAGGGGTTCCGGTTCGCCTCAAAAAAATCAGAGAAAAGGGCGTTCCGGCCTGGCTGCAACGTTCCGAGGCCGATGTTGCCGCTTTAAAAGAACTTCCGGAGGCCGAACAGTATACGCATGAGACCGATTGCCGGCAGGTTTTCAACAGACTGGCGGGATGCTGGGTCTATTGGGGCTGGAAGCATAACTACTTCGATGCCGAAGCAGATGCGAAGGTTTTTTATGACGAGATGTGCTATATGCTGGCCAGCCAGATGGCGGCTCCCAACAGTCCGCAGTGGTTTAACACGGGGCTGCACTGGGCATACGGGATCAACGGACCGGCCCAGGGGCATTATTTCGTGGAGCCAAAGTCCGGAAAACTGACCCGTTCCGAAGATGCCTATACCCATCCCCAGCCCCATGCCTGCTTCATCCAGAGCGTACAGGATGATCTGGTGAATGAGGGCGGCATCATGGATTTGTGGGTTCGCGAGGCGCGGCTGTTCAAGTACGGTTCGGGAACAGGGACCAATTTCTCGGATATCCGCGGAGCCGACGAGCCGTTGAGCGGTGGCGGGCATTCTTCAGGCCTCATGAGTTTTTTGAAGATTGGAGATCGCGCCGCCAGTGCCATCAAATCGGGCGGAACCACGCGTCGCGCCGCCAAGATGGTAACACTGGATCTGGACCATCCGGATATTGAAGAATATATCAACTGGAAGGTGAAGGAAGAGCAAAAAGTGGCTGCTTTGGTCGCCGGATCAAAAGCCGTCGAAAAGCATCTGAAGGAGATCCTTCGCCTCTGCCATACTCCCGTTGAAATTGAAGGCAGAACCTATAATGGAGCCGTAAGCCGCGATCCGCGGGAAAATAAGGAACTTGCAAAAGCCATCAGGGCGGCTAAAAAGGCCTTTGTTCCTCTCAATTATATCGAACGGGTGATTCAGCTCACCGCCCAGGGAGTCACGGATATCGCATTCGATGTGTATGACACCGACTGGGATTCGGAAGCCTATAACACGGTAAGCGGCCAGAATTCAAATAATTCGGTCCGCATCCCCAATGCCTTCATGAAAGCAGTAAAGGAAGATGAGGACTGGAATTTGTATGGCCGGGTCGAAAAGGAGGCTGCCATAGAACAGGGGCGGGAACCCCGGCCCTGCAAGACGCTTCCGGCACGTGATCTGTGGGATCAGATTGCGTATGCCGCATGGGCCAGTGCCGACCCCGGTATGCAATACCATGATACGATTAACGAGTGGCATACCTGTCCGGCCGACGGACCGATTAAAGCCAGCAATCCCTGCTCGGAATATATGTTTCTCGACAATACGGCCTGCAATCTGGCTTCCCTGAACCTGATCAAATACTATAACACCGAAACTAAAAAGTTTGATGTAAAGGCTCTCCGCCACGCCTCGCGTCTGTGGACGATTACCCTGGAGATTTCGGTATTGATGGCACAGTTTCCATCCAAAGAGATTGCCGAATTGTCTTATGTATTCCGTACGCTGGGACTTGGGTTTGCCAACCTCGGAACCCTGCTGATGGTACAGGGGGTGCCCTACGACAGCGATGAAGGCCGTGCCATTTGCGGGGCTGTAACAGCCATCATGCACATGACGGCCTACGCTGCCAGCGCCGAAATGGCGAAGGAGCTTTCTCCCTTTTCAGGTTATGAACGCAACAGGGAAAATATGCTGCGGGTGATACGTAACCATCGACGCGCCGTTTATCATGTGCCCCCGGATGAATACGAAGGACTGACCATCAAACCGATGGGTATTGATGCCAGTGTTTGTCCGGATTACCTGCTGAAAGCGGCCCGTGAGGATGCCGACCTCGCACTCTCGCTTGGGGAAAAGTACGGCTACCGCAACGCACAAGTCACTGTTGTGGCACCCACCGGAACCATCGGGCTGGTAATGGACTGCGACACCACCGGCATTGAGCCTGATTATGCGTTGGTTAAATTCAAGAAGCTGGCCGGCGGAGGATATTTCAAGATCATCAATCAGAGTGTGCCCGCAGCACTTCATAACCTGGGGTACAGCAGCACGCAGATTGAGGATATCGTGAAGTATGCCAAGGGACATGGAACACTGAAAGGCTGCCCGACCATCACCCATGAACGCCTGAGCGAACTTGGCTTTACCCGTGACGTTCTGGAAAAACTCGAGGAGTCGCTTCCGGGCGTCTTCGATCTCAAGTTCGCCTTCAATCAATGGACGCTGGGTGAGGATTTCATGAAAGAAAAGCTCGGAATCAATGAAGAACAGCTTTCCGGATGGGATTTCGATATCTTCAGGCATCTCGGTTTCTCCCGTGAGGAGGTTGAAAAAGCAAATGATTATGTGTGCGGGACGATGACGGTAGAGGGCGCCCCACATCTGAAAAAGGAGCATCTGGCGGTATTCGATTGCGCCAACAAATGCGGCCGGAAGGGTACCCGCTATATTTCCTCAGAAGGTCACATTAAAATGATGGCCGCCGCGCAGCCGTTTATTTCAGGAGCCATTTCAAAGACAATCAACCTCCCGAATGAAGCCTCTGTTGAGGGATTCAAGCAGGCTTATATGCAATCCTGGGAGTTGATGTTAAAGGCAAATGCACTGTATCGTGACGGTTCCAAACTCAGCCAGCCGCTGAATACAATGGCTGATGTGTTTGAGGAAATCGAGGAAGAAGAGGACGAGCCGGCGGAGCATCCGGCGGTTGTGGCCGCTGAGCGGATTATTCATAAGTATGTGGCGAAACGTCAGCGCCTGCCGTCCCGCAGAAACGGGTATACTCAAAAAGCCAAGATCGGCGGGCAGAGCGTTTATCTGCGGACCGGCGAGTACGAAACCGGTCAGCTTGGCGAGATCTTTATTGATGTACATCGCGAAGGAGCCGCTTTCCGGAGCCTGATGAATTGTTTTGCCATTGCCATTTCATTGGGATTACAGCACGGCGTACCCCTCGAGGAATTTGTGGATGCTTTCGTCTTCACCCGGTTTGATCCCAGCGGATCCGTATACGGCAGTCCGCATGTGAAAATGACCACCTCGATCATCGACTATATCTTCCGCGAATTGGCGGTAAGCTATCTGGGACGTGATGACCTGGCCCATGTTGGTCCGGATGAAATTCGCCAGCGTACCCTCCATCCTGCAACAGAGGAGGAAGACGCGCCCGGCCATGACGAACGGGCCCGGACGGAGGAAAATGCCGGTGCCCCGCAGCCTGCCCCGATATCGGCCGGCGAAGGACAGCACGGGGCCGTTTCGCCGGAGACTGATTACAAAAGAGCCAAGCAATTAGGGTATACTGGAGATATTTGCCCCGATTGCGGCAGCATGACGATGGTGCGAAACGGCACCTGTATGAAATGCGTCACCTGCGGGTCGACAAGCGGTTGCTCGTAATAAACAGGGCTAATACCCCTATATCCCCACATGATCAGGCAGTAGGCGGAAGTTCTGCTGCCTGATTTTTTTCTGTCGTAGCGGGGTCGCCATTATCCCGGACGGATAACTTTTGGTGGGGATAACAGGTGTGTGATTTTACACATCCTCCAGACTGTTATCCTGGCGAGGCCGGATGGCCGACCCCGATGATCGGGGTGTCCGTAAAAGGCACCAGTGGTCAAAAAGCGTTCCGGCAGGCAGGTATCGCCGGGGCCCCATCGTTGCCTTGGGAAACCAGATCCTTCATCTCCCACAAACCTTTCTGTTATGACGCCGTGTATACTTTTTATGTTCATTTTTGTAATGGGAGATTCAGGAGGACATCTTCGGTAGTATGAGTGGCCTTCTCAATAGAAGTGATACCGGCGGCAAAAAGATAAGGAACCGTCATAAAAAGGGCCTGACAAGCGATCAATCCATAGATGACCTCCGCTGTCAAACAACTGCCAACAAAATTTTATTTCTATCCGGAAGCTCGTTACATTAACGGCGAATTGAAATCAGAATCAGAATTAAGCTCATAGTATTATGAAGATTGGTATTTTGACAGGTGGCGGGGACGTTCCGGGTTTAAATTCTTGTATGAAAGCGGTTGTTTACCGGGCGGTAGAAGACGGCCATGAGGTCGTGGGGATACGCAGAGGATGGGGTGGACTGCTCTGGCTGAATCGTGATGATCCCGAGTCGGTCAAGAAGTATACGGTACCCCTTACGAAGAATGAAGTGCGCACCGTCGACCGTTCCGGGGGAACTTTTCTGCACACCAGCCGCACCAATCCCGCGAATGTGCGTCCCAAAGACGTGCCTGAGTTTCTTAAGGATCCTAAACATCCGGAAGAAGAAAGTAAAGACAAGACCAGTCGTGATTTCACCGCTCATGTGCTGAAAAACCTGGAATTCCTTGGCATCGACCGGCTGATTCCCATAGGCGGAGATGACACCCTGAGCTTTGCCGAACGACTGCATCGGGAAGGGTTTCCAGTCGTTGCCGTTCCCAAGACGATGGATAACGACGTGTATGGCACCGATTATTGCATCGGATTCAGCACGGCGGTAACCCGGAGCGTGCAGTTCATCCATCAGCTGCGTACAAGTACCGGGTCTCATGAACGCATAGCGGTGATCGAACTTTTTGGCCGTAACAGCGGGGAAACCAGCCTCATCAGTTCCTACCTTGCCTGGGTTGATCGTGTGCTGATCTCCGAAGTTCCGTTCGATCCCGAGAAACTGGCGGAATTGATCCTGCGCGACAAGGCGAACAACAGCAGCAACTACGCGATGATCACGGTCAGCGAAGGGGCCCATCTGGCGGGAGACAAGGTAGTGGAATACGGTGAGATGGATGCTTACGGACATAAGAAACTGGGGGGGATCGGCGAAATCACCGGGCAGGCCCTGCAGAAGATTACCGGGCAACATATTATCAATCAGCGGATCTCCTACCTGATGCGCTCAGGCGCACCCGACGCTCTTGACCTGATGGTCGGTGTGAATTATGCCAATATGGCGATTGGCCTGGTTCTGGGTGGTGCAAAAGGGCGTATGGTAGCTCTGAGAGACGGCACCTATACGCACATCCCGATGAATATGGTTACAAGCGGCCTCAAACGCGTGGATGTCGACGAACTGTACGACGTCGAGCAATACCGCCCCAAAGTACGCCACGTACTTGGTAAGCCCATGTTTTTGTATTGATTGAAGAGATAGACCCGCAGGGTTTTCGAAAACCTTGCGGGTTTTTCAATCATTCACTTCTTAAACTGTCCGTAGGGTTAGCTAAAGCCGCCCGAATGCTTTGCCA
>CAZNHE010000149.1:0-5923 GCA_964572735.1 uncultured Chitinophagales bacterium
CGCAGAGTGAATTTTTGGAATAGGAGAAAAGGCTTATTAAACGTATTGATTAATTTAACCCTCTCTGCGGAACTCAGCGAAAACTCAGCGGAGCTCTGCGAGACATAAAACGAGTCCAATGAAAGATTTTCACTTTGTAATTATGGCACCTGTCTGTTTCTCGCAGAGGCACGCAGATGAAAGCGCAGAGGTGCGCAGAGTGAATTTTTGGAATAGGAGAAATGGCTTATTGATTAATCCAACCCTCTCTGCGGAAACTCAGCGACAACTCAGCGGAGCTCTGCGAGACATAAAACAAGTCTAATGAAAGATTCTCACTTTGTAATTATGGCACCTGTCTGTTTCTCGCAGAGTCACGCAGATGAAAGCGCAGAGGTGCGCAGAGTGAATTTTTGGAATAGGAGAAAAGGCTTATTAAACGTATTGATTAATTTAACCCTCTCTGCGGAACTCAGCGAAAACTCAGCGGAGCTCTGCGAGACATAAAACGAGTCCAATGAAAGATTTTCACTTTGTAATTATGGCACCTGTCTGTTTCTCGCAGAGGCACGCAGATGAAAGCTCAGAGTGAATTATATGGTAACGAATCATGCATGATGAGAATGATCTTTCTTACACTATAAGGGGAGCGGCATTCAAGGTGCATACTGCGCTGGGGCCGGGCCTGCTGGAATCGGTTTATGAGACGGCCCTGGCTTATGAACTAAGAAATGAGGGGCTTGAGGTTGAGACTCAGGTTGCCGTACCTGTGATCTATGATCAGATAAAAATGGATCATGGTTTCCGGATGGATATCCTGGTCGATAATAAAGTGATCGTAGAGATAAAATCAGTTGATGCCTTGCTTGACGTCCATCACAAACAACTCCTTACGTATCTTAAATTATCAGGTAAGAAACTCGGTTTACTCATCAACTTTAATGTAGTTTTGCTCAAAAATTCGATTGTCAGAATTGTCAATAACCTATAAACACGGTTATCAATATGGTTACTTTATTTTCCGATCCTCTGCGAAACTCAGCGAGAAACAGAACGAGCCTTATGAAGGGCTCCAATCCTATAATTACAATACCCATCAGGAGCTCTCGCAGAGGCACGCAGATGGACGCGCGGAGCTTCGCAGAGATAATTGTGGTAAATTTGAGATGAAAAATAAATAACTATGTGCGGTATCTGTGGAATTTTTGGAATATACGATCGCTCAAAATTAGAGACGAGCGTCCGGGCTATGAATCAGACCCTCGCTCATCGCGGTCCTGATGATGAAGGTGTTTTTATTGATGAACAGGCCCGGATTGGCCTGGGACACCGCCGCCTCTCGATTATAGACTTGTCTTCCGCCGGCCATCAGCCGATGCACAGTTACGACAACAGGTATACGCTGGTCTTCAACGGGGAGATTTATAACTTCCAGGAGCTAAAAAGAGAATTAAAGGATTATCCCTACACAACCGGTACCGATACGGAAGTGATTCTTGCCGCCTACACGCGATGGGGTGCAGATGCTCCGGCTCATTTGGATGGGATGTTTGCCTTCGCTATATGGGATCATATCGAACAAACGCTGTTTCTGTCGCGTGACCGCCTCGGAATAAAGCCCTTGTATCTTTATCAGAAGGATGGAATCCTCCTCTTTGCTTCCGAAATCCGGACCTTACTGGCCAGCGGTCTGGTTCCCCGTAAACTGAATCCGACAGTGCTGGACGATTACCTGGCCTATCAAACCGTACATGCCCCGGCTACGATTATTAAGGATGTACGCCTGCTGCCGCCGGGGAGTAACCTGATGATTGGCCGGGGAGAGGTAAACGAATTTAGTTATTGGAGCTTACGAACGGATTTTAGGAAAGATGTTTCCGGGTTTCCAAAAGAACAGGTCAGGGAGGATATCTTCGAACTACTTTCCTCATCGGTTGAAAAACGATTGATCGCCGACGTTCCGTTCGGTGCATTTTTGTCGGGAGGGATTGATTCAAGTATTGTAGTAGGTCTGATGAGTCAGATATTGAGCAACCCGGTCAAAACGTTTTCCGTTACCTTTGAAGAGGAAGAATTCAGTGAGGCACCATATGCCCGTATGATTGCCGACCGTTTCCATACCGATCATACGGATATCCATTTGTCACCCAATGACTTTCTGGAGGAGTTGCCCCAGGCGCTCAAGGCAATGGACCATCCCAGCGGAGACGGTCCCAATACGTACGTGGTTTCAAAAGTCACGCGCAAAGCCGGCGTGACCATGGCTCTCTCCGGACTGGGGGGCGACGAGCTTTTTGCCGGGTACGACATTTTTAAACGGTCGCTGTCCCTGCACCAGAAGCAATGGATCCTGAACATCCCAAAGGCTCTGAGGATGGCTGCGGCAGGGGTGCTGCAGAAAACGCGTCCCTCTGTTGCCTCTGATAAAATCGGGAAACTGCTTTCTATGAGCAGGTGGGATTTTCAGGATACGTATCCCATAGCCCGGGAAGTCCTGTCGGAGGAGGAACGGCTGAAGCTTCTTGAAACGACAAACGGCGATTTGAATCAGGTCGTGCAGTTCACGGCAGAACTGGCCGGATCGAAAGAGTATCAGGGTTTGCCCATATTGAGCAGAGTAAGTATTGCAGAATTAAGAACCTACCTTTTGAATGTCCTTTTGCGCGATACAGATCAGATGAGCATGGCCAGCGCACTTGAAGTCAGGGTACCCTTTCTTGATCACAAATTGGTAGAATACGTTCTTGGAGTTCCGGATCAATACAAATATCCTTCAACTCCCAAAAAGTTGTTAATAGAAGCCACAGGCGGTTTGCTTCCGGAGGAAATCGTCAACAGGCCCAAAATGGGCTTCATATTGCCGTGGCAGCAGTGGCTGAAGAACGAATTGAGATCATTTTGCGAGATGCGGATTAAAAATCTCGCAGATCGTGGCATCATGAAAAAAACGGCAGTTCAGGAAGTTTGGAACCGTTTTCTGGGTGGAGATGTACGTATAACCTGGTCGCGCATCTGGCCTTTAATCGTACTGGAAGAGTGGCTCGAAGAACACCATGTCGAAATCTGATAAAAAGATAATGATCTTCACGGATTGGTTTGTTCCCGGCTATCGGGCAGGCGGACCCATTCGTTCTGTTCTGAATATCATTGAAGCCCTCAAGGGAGAGTTCAGTTTTTCCGTCGTAACCAGAGATACGGATTTCGGAGATGCCCGGCCCTACGAAAGTATTACCTCCAATGAATGGAATTCGATGGACGGGTTCGATTCATTTTATATAGGCCGTAAGAGCCTGACTTATCACACTATAAAACATTTACTGACACAATCGGTGGAATACGATGTTCTCTATCTGAACAGCCTGTTTTCCTTCTATTTTACCCTTCTTCCCCTCTGGATTGTCAAAATAAATAAGCCCGATACGAAAATTATCCTGGCTCCGAGAGGGATGCTTGGGAAGGGTGCTCTCGCCATTAAAGCATCAAAAAAGCAGATCTATCTGAAAACGGCGCGGCTGCTGGGATTATACCGTAATATTACCTGGCACGCATCCACGGAACTGGAGTCCCGGGAAATTCATGCTATTTTTGGAAAAGATGTCAGGGTCGTTATAGCGCCGAATCTCGTTTCACTTCCGGATGACACAAAGATATTTCACATCACAAAAGAACCGGGAACCGCCCGTTTTGTGTTCATCTCCAGGGTATCCGTGAAGAAAAATCTTCACAAGGCACTGCACCTTCTCAAGGAAGTGCAGGCCAATGGGAAAAAGAAAATAGAATTTGATATTTACGGTCCCGTTGAAGACAAGGCCTACTGGCTGAAATGTGAGGGAATGATAGGATCTTTGCGGGAAAAGGATATCGACGTAACTTACAAAGGTGTTCTGCCGAACGGGGAGATTAGAACCAAACTGGAAGAATATCACTTTTTTTTCATGCCGACCTCACATGAAAATTTCGGCCATGCTATTGTTGAGGCGCTGGCTGCCGGCCGGCCGGCAATCATCAGTGATCAGACGCCATGGCGTGGTCTTGAAACACATGAGTGTGGGTGGGATATATCTCTCCGGGATGACCGGAAATTTTTGCAGGTGTTGAACCAATGCATCGAAATGGACCAGGAAACCTATATCCGCTGGTCGGAAAGAGCGAAAGATTTCGTGCAAGAAACAGTAAAAAACCCGGATGTTATTGAGCAGAACAGGCGGCTTTTTGAACAGGTTTAAAGATGCAGCGAGTTGAGCAAAATTCAGTAGAGCTGAGCGATTTCAATAACAGATGGTACGACCCCGGGGGCGGAGCCGTTAAGAGGATGTTATGGTATTTTGTAAATATCGTTTTCTTCCAAAACCCTTTCAATCCAATAAACGGATTAAAGGTTTTCCTGCTAAGAGTATTTGGGGCAGACATTGGCAGTGGTGTGGTCATAAAACCTGCGGTCAATATAAAATATCCATGGATGTTAACTATAAAAAGCCACGTATGGATCGGGGAGAAAGTATGGATCGATAATCTGGCTCCGGTCACCCTGGGAAATAATGTCTGCTTATCGCAGGGCAGTATGCTTCTTACCGGAAGCCATAATTATAAAACAAAAGCGTTTGATTTAATGGTGAAAGAGATTGTTCTGGAAGATGGGGTCTGGATCGGTGCAAAAGCACTCGTTTGCCCCGGAGTTCGTTGCCAAAGCCATTCAATCCTGGCGGCCCAATCGGTAGCCACGCAGGATCTCGAAGCCTGGTCCGTCTACCAGGGCAACCCGGCAACCTTCAAAAGAAAACGGGTTGTAGGATGATGAGGTAGGATGATGGGGTCTTGATTGTCATTGCGAGGAACGCAGCGAAGCAAGTGACGTGGCAATCTCCCGGCAAAGGGCAACGATGGTTTCTCCTGATACCCGCACAGCACCCAATCATCTGAATTGCAAAATCTTCCTTGCCGGTTTTGCATACCGGGTGAACCAGTAGGGTTTCAGTCCGTTTGCCCTCCAGGCCCGGGAATCCTGCCGGTTGGCTCGCAGCCGGTTTCCTAAAGTAGCATTACTCTTGCCTCCGACCCTCATTTTTACCAATACGCGGGGCAAATAAGCACTGGTGACTTTATGTTTATATAAACTGCGCAGAAGAAATTCATAATCAGCGGCGCTCTGAAAGGAGGGATCATAAAGGCCGGTTTCCTCCAGCCTTTCCCGCCGGATATAAAACGTGGGATGAGGGGGCATCCATCCAAACAGGAATTTCCTCTGATGATAATCCCCGGCCGACCACTTTCGCACCACCTGAGCCGGATCGTCCCTCTTTACATACACCAGATCACCATATATACTGTCCGCTTTCTGCATTTGCAACAGATTCACGAGGTCGGCGACAACCTGATTGTCCGCATAAAGGTCATCGGCATGCATCAATCCCACAAAATCGCCCGATGCCATCCCGATTCCTTTGTTGATGGCGTCGTATAATCCGTCATCCTTCTCTGAAACGAACCGGTCAAACAGCGATTCGTTCTGCTCAAGCAACTCCGTCGTGCCATCCGTCGAAGCGCCGTCAATCATGATATATTCGATGTCCGGATGGCTTTGGGAGCGGACGGAGCGCACGGCATCCATCACCGTGTGCACACTGTTATAAACGACCGTAATGATGGAAATCCGCATATTTAATGTACCCGCTTTGAGAAAAATAACCGCTAAGGATGCGAAGAAAACCGTAGCGTGTGCAAAGAAAATGCCTTACATAGCCTTGGTGAAGCCTTGGTGTTCCTCTCGGTGAAAAGGAAGATACGAAGAGAATCCTGTTCTTTGAACATCCGTGCCTCCCTCGCCTTTAATGTCATCGCGAGAAGTCCCCGAAGGGGCGCCGTGGCGATCTCCCCTCAATAGGCACCGGTGGGTTCAGGGATACCTCGTTGCCCTTTATGAGATTGCCGCGTCACTTGCTCCGCC
>CAZNHE010000150.1:0-5857 GCA_964572735.1 uncultured Chitinophagales bacterium
CCGCCTCATTGCAACACGAACCGGAATGTAATTGTCCCCCATTGGGGAGACTGGGGAACGCCGGGCGGTAATGGGTTGAATCGCCAGCTTCGCAGGGTTTTGAAGACCTCCTGCTCCAGTTCGGGGTTCATTTTTTTGAGGGGGATCATGCGGCCGACCGACCCGTCGGGCATGACCTCGAAACGGGCGGTGATCACCGCTTCCACATCTACCGTATAATCGGGCAATGGCCGAATGATCGGCGTACGCTGGATGTCACCTTCCCATTTGAGTTCGTATGGCGCCGATTTTTTCTCGGAAGTTCCCGTGCCCTGATCGGCCTTCACATCTCCTTTCAGTCCTTTCACATCTCCGCCCGTTTGGGCTCCCGGCTGAATGATGCTCCCCACCTCGGTTTTCGGAGCTGCGTTTACTTCCTTTTGCTTCTTTTCCTGGCTTTTCTCCGGATTCACCTTGTCGGTCTTTGGCGTTTTGACAACCGGCTTTTCGACCTCCTCCTTTTGTTCCGGCAATTTTACCACTTTTGAGGCTTTTTTCTCCGAAGCCGGTTCTTTCGGCGTTTTTTCCACTTCCTTCTTCACCGGCTTCTTCGGCTGACGTTTCGACGGGCTGGGTCGCGTGGCCACCTTCGGTTCTTTCTTTTTGGCATACTGGGCCGGCTTCCCCTCACTGAAATTGCCGAGTGTCACTTCCAGAAAAGCGGCGCGGCGCGGGCTTGTGCTGCCCACATAGACAAACAGCGCCAGTATCAGAAGAAGGACATGAACCCCTCCTGTTACCCAGAAGCCGAATTTATTCTCATCATTGATTTGCATCTTACCTGCAGCGCTTCATTACGGCGAGGTACGCTCCGTCGCCATTATTACACGGAGATTCAGAGCCTGTGCGATGTTCATTACCTGCACGGCTTCATCGATGCGTGCGTCTTTATCTGCCCGCAACAACAATATTCGCCGCGGATTTTTTTGATACGCCTTGCGTATCGCGGAAGCCAGCAAACCCCGACTCACCGGCTTGCCGCCAATATAGTAACGATCACTTTTGGTCAATGTTACCGTGATATACCGGTTGTTTTCAGGCACTCCGCTCTCGGCTTTGGGGATATTCACCTTGATACCAAAATGGGTAACAAACGAAGATGTCAGCAGGAAAAAGATCAGCAGCAACATGACGATATCCGTCAGCGAAGAGTGCGAAAAAATCGCAAGAGGCTTTGGCCGGTCGTTGTCGTCCCGGAATTTCATCGTGATACTACCTGTTTTTTGGATGATGGGGCCTGTAGAAGTTCGAGAAATGATGTGCTCGAGTCTTCGAGATCAAAGACCATCCGGTTGATTTTGCCAAGCAGATAGTTGTAAAAGAAATAGGCTACAATACCCACAATCAGTCCAAAAACCGTGGTGATCAATGCCTGCCAGATGCCGCCCGCCAGGATGGAGGGGTTGACATTTCCCTGATAGGCCTGGATTTGCTGGAAGGCAGCGGACATGCCGGTCACGGTTCCCAAAAAACCGAGCATCGGCGCCACCCCGGCAATAGTCGCCAGCCAGTCCATGTGCTTTTCCAACCGGTAGGTTTCCTTTTTCCCGGCATTCCTGATGGCATCTTCAATATCGAGCAAAGGCCTGCCCAGCCGCCTGATCCCGTTGCCGAGGATCCTGGCCAGCGGCTTGCCCACATCCTCACAATAACGTTCCGCGGCACGAACCTCCCCGTTTTCCAGCATATCATGGATCGTTTCGAGAAACTGATCCGAATCCATAGTCGCATTTCTCAGAAACCGCCAGCGCTCGGCGATAACGTAGATGGCAACAATGGACAATAATGCAATCGGAATCATGACAACTCCGCCGCTTACAAGCATCTGCCAGAGCGTCAGGTTATGAGAGGCGCTGGCCGTATTCAGCGAATCGGCGGCGGCCAGGGTATCCTGCAGGAAAAGGAGCATATTGATCATCGGTAAGGGCATATTTCGATAATGCGGGTTTTTTGTTAATGAATCCTGTGAATGAAATGATGTTGCGGGTCCTGCAGCCGGTCGGGCAGATCCGGAACGGCCTTTTGAGCCTCTGCAATAGTGGCGAATTGTCCAAGACCGACCCGCCACCACGTCTGTTCGTGGATCTGCGCCGGAGCGATGACGACCCGGTAATGAAGTGCTTTCCACTTATCACCCGTCTTCCGGGCCCGGCTTTTATCCTTGAGCGATGCTATCACAATCGTATAATAATCACCGACTTCATTGTTGAATGAACCTCGTAGTCCATAAAGAGATGCACCGGAAAGATCGTTCATGATATCCTGCACCACCACGGAATCGGCCGCAGCGCGGGAGCGGTCGGGGTGTATGGGAACAGCTTTCTTCGCCGCTCCGGCGGAAGGCACATTCGTGCCGGCGCTTTTGTGTGTCTCATCCGGGAGGCTGCGATCGGCAGGCTCTAAAACAGCACTGCCGGAAATTCCACCGGGAACCGTTCGCCTGGGGTCCCGCACGGCAGGGCGGCTGTTATCCTCTTTCTGAAGGCCGGCCGAATAGGTACTCTCCGGAACAGCACCCGAGACCATCTTGCTGTTTTGCCCCTGGCGGCTCCGGTGATTCATGATCACAAAATAACCGACCAAAATTATGGCGAGTATCACAGCGATTACGACAAACAGCCCTGCCCTGCGTTTGGGCACATCGTCATCAATCAGATGATTGGGAGAGCGGTAAAGAGGTCTTCTTTCATGGCGTGGCCGGTTAATTCTGCCTTCACCGGTACCTTTCTGCCTGACGGATTCGACGGGTTTCGGCTCTGCCTTCTTTTCTGCCGCCGGCTCCGGTACGGAAACCTCCTCTGTCTGTTTCGGCGCCACCTGCGGCTTATCCTCCTTCTTCTCTCCGGCAGGCTGATCCGGTTCTTTTGCAACAGGTTCCTGTACGTGTTCGGCAGCAGGCGTTTTTTCCTTCCGCAGTTCCACAGGAGTCATCCCGGCATATTTATAATTTATTTCAAGAGCAAAGGTGGAATCTGTTTCAAAGGAAAGGCGACCATCCTTAAGCAGGAACGTTCCGAATCTGTCAATGGCGAACCGGCCGCCCTGCGCGGTTTCAGCCCTGATTGCTTCAATCAGGCGGGAGAAATCACCGGATATTTCTTCAGAAGAAGAATTCAGCTTCTCCGCCATCAATGCAACAAACTGTTGATGTGTGATCGCCATCTTATTGTTTTTCCGGAGTAAATAGAATGTAATCGTTTGGAGGCATCAACACCACCCGCCCGTTCCGATATTGGGTCTGATGCTGCTTCCGATGTACCGGCTTAAAGGTACCGAGCCCGTCAATCTGTACAGCTTCTTTGTTTGCGGCCTGTTCTCTGATAACTTCGGCCATGGCTCTTTTCAGTTCGTCGTCTTTCATCAGTCTTTTTATGGTTTCAGGATAATCCCTCCGTAAAACCGGACCGGTATTTCCTGGTACGTGGGCAATAGCTGGTAATTCGCATCAAAGGCATTGGTTACTTTTGCATAGATGCCCAGTTGCCCGGTCAATTCAAATTCCACGCGCGCACCACCGAGCCAGGCCGTGCCTAATTTATCCTCCGAAAGATCAAAAGCCCGCTTCCCAAGGTAATTGGCCCATCCTTTAATGTAAAGGCGGTCGACCGGTTTGATGGAAAACTCGGCGTGCATGCCCGCCTGTTCATAAAATGGAATATCTTTCTGATGGGAGAGCTTCGGACGCTGTGCATACACAGAAAATTTGAGGGCGAATCTCTGAGGTACCGCATCCCAGACCAAACCGGTTTCGACGCGCAGGATATTGGCATCTTTATCACGATTCATCGAATAAATACCGCCTGAAGGATCGAATAAAGAGGGATTTACGGTTATGAGATTCGTGAACGGAGTTGGATCAAAATACATATACTGGAAGGAACTATACCGACGATACCTGACGTTTCCGGTCAGTTTCAGACTTTTGACCAGCTGCAGGGAAGCCGATCCCCCGACCTCCCAATAGCGGTTGTTCAGAGGCACCATATCATTCACCACCATACGATACTTCCCGAAATACCCGCGCATTCCCCGATTTTCAACGGCCCCGGTAAGCCAGCCGGTTATTTTGAGCCCCTGGATACCGTAAAAAGAATATTGGACTTCCGGATAGATGTTGAGCGTGCTTCCATCCCGATCGTTCGCTGCGAAGAAACTTGCTCCAATCTTAAGGTGATGGCTGTATCCGAAACGCTGCTCGTAAGTTATCTCGGGATGAAGAATATACCAGGATGCTTCGGAAAGGTTGGCCGTATCGTACTGCGAGCCGCGAAATTCCACTTGCCCTTCAAACCCTGAATTCATGGCGGGTCCCGCCAGGCTTTGCTTCAGGGCGATATCGAAAATATGCTCATTATCATATTTAGGATTATTTGAGAGGAAATAAGTGAAATAATGATACTGCGCATGAGCCGAAAATGCACGGTAAGCATTTTTGATATGCTCATAACCAAGCTTTAGTCCCACCCCACCATAATTCATTTTCCGGGTCAGCCAGGGCAGATAATTAAAGGCACTTGTCCCTGACACACCGGCATTCAGGCGGCCGCCATCCCCGATGCCCCCCGACCAGCCGAAATGAAAATGCAGGTTCCGGTCGGAATCCGGATATCCTTTGAGATGGCCGTCGGTCGATGCGTAATTCACCCCTGCCACAAACCGGCTGTGTGCGCCTGCCGGAGTTTCCAGATACCCTACTGCTTCCGGACTAAAGTAAGAGCCCAGACCGATCCGCGCATAAACTTGACCTTCCTTGGGGGAGGAATATACGGGTTTATGGGGACCGATCGGGCTCTCCAGTTTACTGATCGGAATGTTGGCCACGGCTTCATCCGGGGATTCCATAAAAGGAACCCGGCCGGGACTGAGCTGATATACCGGCGGGGTAGGATTAAACCCAAGAATCGGCTGACGCCGCAATCCCGGAAAGGAAGCCTGAAAATTACCCTTTATCTCAATATCCTCTGGATTAATATCCGGGAGAAGTGAATTTGAGACCTTTTTCTTCTCGCCGCTCTCCTGGGCGCGAACCAGCAACGGAACGCCTAAAAGCAATAATATGAGAGCTAACCGGATATACGATTTCATGGTCTGCGTTCAGTTATCATTCTGTTCATAATCCGAACGATCAGGATCATCGATGATTTTGATGGATATCTGCCGGCAGCGAAATCGAACCCGATTCCGGCGGCAGCCTGTGCAATTGGGATAAATAATAGCATACGATACAAAAAAAAGGGAAATCATACTACCTGATATCCGTAATATGTCTGACAAGGACGGTAAAAGAGCCATACCCGTTGCCAAACAATCGAATGTGCGACAAATTGCTGACTCGGTTTTGTCGCCTTGTGAGAATTTTTCGGATAGATGGATTCGACTTTTAAAATGGTGGATCATCGCCTTTTCTACCGGTACCGATAGAACACAGATACGATTCACAGAGATCAAAGATATCGAGCCATTTTGTCTTTCACTTCTGTAGTCCGAACCTCTGCCGGTTTCCCTCAATGAGTGATATAGATTGAATCCATCAATCAGAGAAATTGTACGATTCATATACCTTACAAAAAAACCTCCCGAGGATGATGGCTTATTAAGCTATAATGAATGTATCCTTTTGAATAGCACAAAAGTTATAACACGATTTCGTACAACATCATTACCACTAATCGTTCCTGATACTCCAATATCAGCCCATGTACCCAGAAATCTCACCAAAAATTCTTACCGGTATAGAAACAGGATGACCAGGCAAAACAGGAGGAGCAATACAGACCACACCCGGTAGTTCTGATGCCATTTTACTCCTTTCATATCT
>CAZNHE010000151.1:0-5821 GCA_964572735.1 uncultured Chitinophagales bacterium
ATCCAGTATCCAGTCTTTCATCATTGGTGGTGGATTCTGCTGCCATTGGTCTTCTCATTGGCAGGTTGTGGCGCCAATAGCAAGTCCAAACCTGCACCTGACCCAAACGCGGTGGATATCCGCCCGACGGTAATTTTTGCCCGGGCCGATCATCAGCCGCTTTATTATTATATCGAGACGCAGGGTATCGCCCAGCCGGTCAGGAAAATAACCGTGCAGTTGAAAATAAGCGGCTTTGTTAAACGCAGTTTCCTGCGGGATGGGCGGCGGGTAGAGAAGGGGGATACATTGTTGGATCTGAATGATGAAGAATGGCAACTGGCTCTTAAGGAAGCTCAGACCTCTTACCAGAAGGCAAAAGCGAAATATTTCGTACAACGCACTGTACGGGAAGATGTACCCGCTGGTGGAGATACTGCTTATACCCATCGTATGCTGAGGGTACAATCGGGTTTGCAACAAGCAGAAATTGACAAGAAAAAGGCTATTATGAATATTAATTATGCTCATGTAGTAGCGCCCTTCTCCGGAATACTGGGCACACAGCAAACGTTTTCACCCGGACAATTCGTGAGCGCGGGCACCCAATTGGCAACGCTTGTGGATCTCTCAAAGATGCTGGTACGTCTGAATGTACTGGAAGAAAAAATAAACGAGGTCAAAGTGGACCAGCCTGTACAATTAATTCTGGATGACAGCACACGCCTTGAGGGTAAGATAACCGGCATTTCACCGCTGGTAAACCAAAAGACAAAAACGGGTCAGGTTATTGCCCTGTTTAACAATCCCCAGCGTCAGTTGTTGCCCGGCATGACTGTAGATGCACGTATACTCACCAAATCAGTGGAAGGCAGATGCCGGGTCCCGCGTGTGGCGGTACTGAAGCGGGATAACAGGCTGCTGCTTTTCAAACTGCATGGCGATGAAGTTGAGTGGATATATGTTCATCCCCTGGCAATGAATAACGAATGGGTAGAACTGAATAACAAAGAAATCGCTCCGGGTGATACGATTGCAGTGGACCGTCATTTTGCTCTCAGCCATAAGGAAAAAGTAACCGTGAAGATGGAAGGCACCTTCCCCTCCGCGGGAGAGCCGGCCCCAATAAATCAGGGGGATTAGGAGTGCTTAACACAGGCGACGAGTGAATGATCAACAGTCAACTAAATGAACGGAGATCAGAAGATGAACGAAAAGGTGCCTGATTCGGAGCATAGGAACCCACCCCCGGCCCCTCCGGAGGAGGGGAGGAAGAGGAAGATCATTCCATATAATCCCAAACTAAAAGAGCGGGCGAGATATTTGAGAAACCACAGCACTAAAACAGAGATCACATTGTGGAAATATCTGAAGGGGAAACAACTAAATGGGTATGATTTCGACCGCCAAAAACCCATTGACCAATTCATCGTCGACTTCTACTGTAAGAACCTTCGTTTGGCTATCGAACTTGACGGAGAAAGCCACGTCGAGAAGTGGGGAACTTATGATGTTTACCGCGATCGACGACTCCAGGAATTTGGAATTACGGTACTTCATTTCCAAAATGAAGAGATATTGAAGCATACCAGGGATGTATTAATGACCATTGAAGAAGCAGTGAAGAAACTTGAAAAGGAACATGACAGAAATGAATGAAAGGTTACTCAATAGAAACAGCGCCAATTTCCCCTCCTGGGAGGGGTGCAGGGGTGGGTTCTGTAACGTCTTAAATATAACCCAGACGTTTTTAATTGTTACAACGCTTCAAACCCACCCCGGCCCCTCCCAGGAGGGGAGAAGAAGGAGACAGAGATGATGAGTGAGTAATTTGGCAATTAAACGAACAGGAATCAGAAGATGAACGAAAAGATGCCTGATATGACAACCTGGCAACCCGTCTCCGGTCCCTCCGAAGGAGGGTAGAAAGAAGGAATGACACCCAAAAATCCGCATACCATTTTTTCAGGATTGTTGCGGCGGCGCTATTTTATGGCGCTGGTGTATCTGCTGATCGCATTGCTGGGCTGGCAGTTTTGGATGAGAATACCTGTTGAACTCACTCCTGATACAAGCCTGCCTTCGGTCACCGTAACCTATTCGTGGGGAAGAACCTCCCCCGAGGCAATGGAAAAGGAGGTTACGCGTAAAGTGGAAGATCTGGCGCGCCGGCTGAGGGGGGTTAAGCGAATCCGCTCCATCACCAGTGAAGGAAATTCGCAGGTCACCATTGAATTTCAGAAACAGGTACCGGTCGACTACCGCATTGTCGAATTGCGCGAGATGCTTAATACTTTAAATGATCAGTTACCACCTACCATTTTTCTTCTGCCTATCACCAAGCAGGTACCCAAACAATTGGAAGATACCCGTAGCTTTATGGTGTGGTCTATCAGTGGATCGATGAACCGGTACGATCTGCTGGATTGGGCGCGTCGTACTATTAAAATCCCATTTTCAGGTATGAAAGGAGTTTCCGGCGTACAACTGACGGGTGTGAGAGATCCGGCCCTGACCATAACCTTCAATCCGGATTACGTGCGAGAGTGGAACCTGTCCGTAACGCAAATCATGGGGCGGATACGCCAGGGAATGCAGTGGAAAACGGCAGGATATCTGAATCCGGCGGCGGTACGAATACCGGTGGTACAAATCCCGGAATATCAGTCCTTAAACGACATCCGGCATCTTCCTATACAGCTTCCCGATAGCTCGGGTACCGTTCAACTCGGCGACATCGCCTCTGTAAGCATGCAGGATTATCCTGTCAAAGAGCTCCAGCGATTTAATGGAAAACCTGCTCTGACACTCATCCTCGATAAAACGCCGGGTGCCGATGCATTGACCCTGGCCGCACGCATTCGTAAGCGGATGGACCAAATACAACGGTCTCTGCCGCCAGGAGTGACGATTCACCTGGAACACGATGCCACACAACAACTGAAACGGCGATTAACCAATCTGAGTGAGCAATCCTGGTTTAGCCTGGGTTGCGTTTTCTTGATCCTGCTCCTTTTTATTTGGGAACTTCGGGCGCCGCTGATCATCCTGAGCAGCATCCTCTTTTCCATATTGCTTAGCATCGCGGTGCTTTACTTGGCAGGATATACGCTCAACATTTTCACGATGGCCGCCATTACCATAGCCCTTGGAATGCTGGTGGATAACTCCATTGTGGTCTATGAACAGGTACGTCCCTCCCTTCCGGCAAAACGGGAAGAGCGGTTCGCCCATGTTAGCCGGGGGGTTAAGCTCGTCGTTGTACCTATCATTGGGAATACGCTAACAACGGTGGGCATTTTTATCCCGCTGCTGTTTGCCCTCAACAAAATGCACTATTTCCTGGTGCCCCTCAGCGTCGGACTCACCCTTACGCTTTTGGCCTCGATCCTGATCAGCCTGACCTGGATTCCCTATGCCCTGGTTTGGCTGATCCCGCAAAAACCGGTCGGGAAGAAACAAAAACACGGCACAGAGACAAGGCTTCCCCTGAAAAAATATTTGTTGTATCTGCACATCCCCAACCGGTGGTGGTTGCGGATGTTCCTCTGGCGGCACCGGTTTCGCTGGTTGTTTTATCTAGCGCTGATCCTGGTTATCGGAATTCCCGTATTTCTGATCCCGACTCCCTCCTGGTTTCAAAATGGGAAGGCCGCCGGATGGCAGAAAGCCACGATGTGGTACTTCCGGAACCGGAAGGATATCGATTCATGGATTGGAGGCGTCTCCTATCGATTCTATACGAATGCCTATTTTGGACAACCTTTCACAATGAATGGCGGTGAAGTTCTTTCGGTAACGATCAATACCCCATTGGGAACACCTCTGTCGGCAATCAATAAAATGGCCAGGAATTTCGAACGCATCGCCAAACCGTATACCTACGCACTCGGCTATTTTGAAACGGAAGTTTCCGAATATTACGGAGCACGCATCCGGTTTTATTTCAAGAAACCCTATCTGACTAAAGCTGCACCGTATCTATTGAAGAACGACGCCATTTACCTGGCAGCCCGAACCGGCAATTCAAACATTTCCGTGAGTGGATTCGGGCAAGGATATTACTCCGGAGGAGGTGGCGGCGGCGGCTCCTATTCGTATAAGCTGACAGGATATTCATATGATGATTTGTTGCGTGTTGCCCAGGATATTAAGCGACGGCTTGAGAAGAATCCCCGGGTCCGGGACGTCAACATTAATGCCACCGGTTTTTACGGTCGTTCCGATTTATTCCAATACAAACTGGAACCCAATGATGGGAAGTTGTACCGGATCGGACTCACACGACAAGCATTGGTTCAAACATTGATGCCCGAAATAAACCCGACGGCTGCTTATGGCAGAGTGCAGTTCGGAGGCAAACAGGTTTATTTGATGGGGCGCATTGCCCACCAGGAGCATGCACACAGCCGCCTGATGATCAAAACCAGACGGACAGGAAATGTGATTTACGATCTGAATGAGGTGGCTACACTCAAAAAAGAAGGGGTCATGAGTCAGATCACCAAAGAGGATCAAAGTTATGTACGTTATGTACGGTTTAACTACATCGGACCCTACCAGTATGGCAAGGGTCTGGCCAAAACCGTTCTTAAGGAACTGCCCCTGCCCGTCGGGGTTCATGCAGCGATTCCACAATTCAGCATCGGAACAAACAATTCAAAAAAAGGAGGAATGGCCCTGGTGCTTCTATTTGCGTTGGTAATCGACTGGATGGTTGTTTCTGCTCTCCTGGAAAGTTGGTGGGAACCTGTGATCATCCTGATATCCATCCCTTTGGCATTGATTGGTGTCATGTTCTGCATTCTGCATTATGATCTGCCTTTTGGCAATGCCGCGTTTGCCGCAACGCTTCTGCTAGTTGGTGTGGTTGTGAACAATGCCATCTTACTGCTACACGGACGACAGCTTCGGGCAATCGGCGGGGTCAGGGGCGCCCGTGCCTGGATATACACCTATCGCGACCGCATGCGCTCGGTGATCCTGACCACACTGACCACTCTGGCGGGCTTGTTGCCACTCACTTTACAAAATACCTCCGAATTCTGGAAGAATATGGGCATTGTTGTTTTCTGGGGGATGTCGGTGAGTACTGTTTTGATCATCCTCCTGGCCGGTATATGGGAAAAAACCTTGGTAAAAAAAGACCGCGAATGAGGTTTTTGGTCATTATACGCAATAACCTGAGTCCTCCCAAGAGGAGAGAGGCTGGAATAATTTACAAAAAGCACGTTCTTTCCCCTCCGGAGGCAATGGCACTAACTTTAGGAGTACTTTGAAGTTTCTCTGAAAGAATAATTCCATGCCTTTGGAAATTATGTTGACCAGATTGGTCCCATTCTGAGTTATGCCGGAAGCGATTTACGGATCACTCCTGGCACGCCTCTTCCGTCCCATTGAGGGGACCACAGGGGTGTTTGACGAGCGTAAAACCAAGTATTTATGGTAAAAAAAGAGGTCTTCCTTTTCCATAGCAGATACTTGATTTGCCCCAATCCATCGGGGGACACCCACCTGCACCTCCCTCAAGGGAGGATAAGAGCGGACACTTTTTTACAAATCATTTTCTTATTTCACAGGTAAATCAGAACATCTTGCCAGATGAAAGAAGGTAATAAACGATTAAAGTTAGTGCCATTGCTCCTGGGAGGGGTTGGGGTGGGTCGGACCTTCGTAAGAAAAGCCAGATAATTCAAATAGTATCATGAAGCTTTTTTACTCCTCCCGAAGGTATCCCTATAGAATGATGGCAATCAGTGATGAACGCCCCGATCATAGAGACCTCTCTGTGGTTCTCCGTGCGGCCTCAGCGGTCCTCTATGCAACTTCTTCAGGAGGACAC
>CAZNHE010000152.1:0-5809 GCA_964572735.1 uncultured Chitinophagales bacterium
GCCGCCTTGTCAGGTCGAGATGGATCATGTCGATCCCCGTCAGTTCCCGCAGGCGGATGCCCGTGCCAGACAATACCTCCAGCACCGCCCGGTCGCGGATGCCCTCGTCGGTCGTCAGGTCGGCCATTTCAATGAGGTCGGAAATTTCCTTCTCCGACACGGTTTGAGGCAATTTCCTTTCTTTTTTGGGAATGATGAGATGCTGTGCCGGATTTACCTGCACATATCCCCGACGGAAACAGAACCGGAAGAAAGAACGGACCACAGCCGCCTTCCGGGCAATACTGCTTTTAGTCAGCTCTCTTTCAGATAGTTCTCCAAGCCATAGTCGCAGAATGGGACGGGTTGCTTCGGCAGGAGCAGGGTCGTCGCTCCCTGTAGTTTCGGCAAGGAAGGCCTCGAATTGCTGTAAATCCCTCCTGTAAGCTGTCAGGGTGTGGCTGGAAGCGTTCCGTTCGATTTCCAGATATTGGTGATATGCTTTCGCGGCTTCTTTCATCTGTTTACTAATATGTCATTTTCTTTGGTAAAGCAAAAAAAATGATGAGAGTCTGTCGCACAAATATTTTTTATCCGCATATGATCGTTATTTCCCGGAGCTGAGCCGTATCTTCCTGGAATCCGGATCATGCAACGGCACCCGGGGCGAAAAAATATCCGGTAGTTCTGCTCTTGCCTTCCGTCATTAAACTCGTCATTAGAAGAATCGTTGTTACAATAAACACAAAAATGCAACTGGTTAATTCACAGATTGAGAAATACGCCGAAACTTTCACTTCTGATGAGTCGGAAATCCTGAGAGAGGTACGGGAAACCACTCATAAGAGTTTAAAATATGACCAGATGCTCAGCGGGAAGCTGGCCGGCCGGTTTTTGAGACTGCTGGTCCGGATCAGCGGAGCCCGGCGGGTGCTTGAAATCGGGATGTTTACAGGATACTCGGCTCTGAGCATGGCAGAGGCTCTGCCCGAGGGAGGCCTGCTCATCACCTGCGATACGAATGAACGCTACGCAGAACTTGCCCGAAAATCTTTTGAACAAAGTCCGGAAGGGGGGAAAATTATCGTAAAAATGGGTGACGCGCTCGCCACACTTGAGAGCTTTTCAGATCCCTTTGATCTTATATTTCTGGATGCCGACAAAAACAATTACCTCAAATATTACCAAAAAGTGAAACCCTTATTGAAAAAAGGAGGCCTCCTCGTTATCGACAATGCATTTTGGGGAGGTGACGTCCTGAAGCCGCATGATGCCAAAGCGCAGACCATTCACCGCCTTAATAAAGTTATTCATGAAGACCCGGATGTCGAAAATGTGCTTTTGCCTGTCAGGGATGGGATGAACCTGGTGCAAAAAATACGGTAATGAACCGATCGAAAGTGTCGAATTGTCGATTTTGGGAAGGATGCTGTGCAAATACACAGAATCGAATCGGCTAAATGCACCTGTCATTTCAACAGGATAGGTTCCATCTTTTAAATACCTTTGTGAAGGATATTTTCAGGGATCTGTATGATGAAAAAGTGAATCTTCATTGTAAGTGGAGATGTGATACACCGGAGCATTTATGAAACCTCCGTTGCATGAATCGGAAATGCCTTGCGCACCACTTGCGTGGCGGCGATTTGTTTGTTTTTTTGGGGTATCGGAAAATACTCAACGTACAATCATTAAACTATGGAGCGGCCTCGCACGATCCTGATCCTGGACGATGACCCCCTGCATCGACATTATATCAAAGATTTGATTGAAGATACCTACGATGAAACCGTTCGTGTCGTCGATGTTGAGCACAGCAGGGACGCCCTCACCCGCATGGACGAACTGAAACCGGATCTCTGTATTTTTGACTTACAGCTTCCGGGTGAGCTCTCGGGCATTGATGTGGCGCGGCTCGTTTGGGAGCGCGACAGCAGCCGGCGGATCTTGTTTTGGAGCCAGCATTCCGACGAGATGTATGTCCGCAAGCTCTTTTCGATGGTGCCTGCAGATGCGATTTATGGCTTTATCATTAAAACGGCACTGGACGACAAGATCCTGAATGCTATCGAGTATATCCTCAATTATGATCAATGCTGGATCGACCCCGCTATCCGTAAGCTGCGACAGACAACATTCGACAAGACCAGGGGGTTAACCGATGTGGAATACGAAACGCTGGTAGACCTGGCGCTCGGCCTTTCTGATAATGCCATTGCAAACCGGCGGTTTATCACGCGCCGCGGCGTACAGAACCGCCTCGCTTCTTTGTATCAAAAACTGGGGGTTACGCAGGAACAGATAATATCGGATGACTGGGGATATGCGTTCAATCCCAGAACCCGTGCCTTGGCGGTGGCCCTCAGTCGCGGACTGATCAATCAGGAAGCATTGAAGAAGGAGAACGATTTCCTTCAGGAATGGATCCGCAAGCTTGCCTGAAGAAAGCGAAGGACGCAGGTCGAAAATTAAGTATTCGTCAATCGCCAAACGAGGCTGAGGATTCTCCCAGAGAGGTTGGTAAATGGCGCCTCACGAGTCATACCTTTCCCCGGTCACCGACCATTTTAGGACAGAAGTGCAAAAAGTTCACCTACTTATTCTATCTTGGGTCATTTGAATAGCTCATTGAACAAAAGAAAACATCAGGTCCTAAAATCTGCCCCGATCGTTTTATGAAAACTACCGTTGGCCTCATACAAATGGCGTGTGCCGCAGATCCGCAGCAAAATATAACACGGGCGATTCATTGTATTGAAGAAGCTGCCTCGCGGGGGGCGCAGATCATCCTCTTGCAGGAGTTGTTTACAACCCGGTATTTTTGTCAGACGGAAGATGAGCGATATTTCGACCTTGCCGAACCGATCCCGGGACCCCTGACCGAAAGATTGTCCGGAATAGCTGCGGAAAATGATGCCGTACTGGTGTTACCTTTTTTTGAGAGAAGGGCACCGGGACTCTATTATAATTCAGCGGCTGTGATCGATGCCGATGGAAGTTATCTGGGGAAGTATCAGAAGATGCATATCCCTGACGACCCGGGGTTTTATGAGAAGTATTATTTCGCTCCCGGAGATCTTGGATACCGGGTTTTTCCAACCCGCTACGGGAAGGTCGGGGTACTCATCTGCTGGGATCAATGGTACCCGGAAGCGGCACGTATCACGGCTCTGAAAGGTGCTGATATTCTTGTTTATCCGACGGCAATCGGTACATTACCTTACGAATCGGATGAAGAGAAAGAACGCTTCAGGGATGCATGGACAACGGTACAACGCAGCCATGCAGTGGCAAACGGTTGCTATGTTGCTTCGGTTAATCGGGTTGGAACAGAGGAGGATCTTACCTTTTGGGGAAGTTCATTTGTTGCCGGACCGTTTGGCGAGTTCCTCTTACAGGCAGATGAAAGGGAGGGAGTCTTCACGGTAGAATGTGATTTTGGATCGATTGAGAGACAGCGAAGGACCTGGCCGTTTTACCGGGACCGCCGCATCGATTCCTACGAGGATATCACGAAACGATACCTGTAGGGTTCTCGCGAAGACGCAAAGATAGGGTGGGCTGGCCGCTGCCGCACGTGTCTCTGCAATGACCGGCAGGCTGAAAGCTGACCGCTTCTTCCTATAACAAAGTGCCGCTTAACAGTAATGAGGCCACGCTGAAATAAATTACCAGGCCTGTCACGTCAACCAGGGTAGCCACGAACGGGGTGGATGATACGGCCGGGTCGGCGCCCAGCCAGCGCATGATAAACGGCAGCATGGAACCGGACAATGTTCCCCATAATACTACTCCGACCAGGGAAATCCCCACGACCAGAGCAATTAACAGCCAATGCGGACCATACAGTCCGAACATTTGTTGCCAGAGGACCACACGCAGGACACCCACGGCGCCCAGAATGGTGCCAAGCGAAATACCGGACCAGATCTCACGATGCATAACGCTCCACCAGTCTTTGATACCCAGCTCCCCAACCGAAAGTGCCCGGATAATGAGGGTGGCCGCCTGTGATCCGCTGTTTCCTCCACTGGAAATGATCAGCGGCAGGAAAAGAGCCAGAACGACGGCTTTCGCAATTTCATTTTCATAATAACCCATTACCGAGGCCGTCAGCATCTCCCCGAGGAAGAGAAAAACCAGCCACCGTGCCCGTTTCCGTACCAGTCTTGGCAGAGAGATAGTCATATAAGGCTCATCCAGAGCTTCGGAACCCCCGATTTTCTGAATATCCTCGGTTGTCTCCTCCTCGGCGACGTCAAGAGCGTCGTCAACCGTGACAATCCCCAGCAGGATTTCCCTCGAATCGGTTACAGGCAGAGCCACACGGTCGTAATTGCGGAACATCTGGATGGCCGTTTCCTGGTCGTCATAGGCCTTGAGGGAAATAAATTTCTCATCCATCAGGTCGCCGATAGAACTTTCCGGGTCGGCCAGCAACAGTTCCCTGATCCTGAGGTCGTCAATCAGGCGCCCGACTTCATCCACGATATAGATCACATTCAGCGTTTCGCTGTTTCTGCCATGCCTGCGGATATATTCCATTGCCTCCCGGATATTCCATTGAGGGCGTACTGCCACATAGTCGGTAGTCATCAGCCGGCCGATACTGTCTTCCGGATAACCCAGCAGCATGGTGGCGATTCTGCGCTCGCCCGGTGAGAGCAGCGCGATCAGGCGCTGGGCAACTTCGGCAGGCAATTCCTCCAGCAGGGCGGTACGGTCGTCCGGCGACAAATCGTTAAGCAGCTCCGTTAGCTTTGTCTTGTCCCTTGCCAGAGAAGCGATCATCTCTTCCTGCTTCTCCGTAGCCAGATATTCGAATGTGGTCGAAGCCGCGTCACGGGGAAGTACACGAAATACCAGGATGCTCTCTTCGGCAGGCAGTTCCTTGAGCAGAGCGGCAATTTCGGAAGGTTCCCATTCGCTAAGAGCCTCACGGATCCCGATCAGATTCTTCTTCTCGATAAGCTCCAGAATTTCGGGTTTTAGTAATTGATCGATCTGCATGATCCGGACCTTGATTGAAAATGTGCGAATGCATCACTCTGTAAGAGTGATGACCTCATGCTTAAACGACAAGCTGTCAAGAATAACCATTTATCCTGTTTCGGGCAACGACAGGAGCCTGTCATTTCAAAATTCCTTCGGTTTCCGCCCGATGCTCCTGTGCAGGAATAATTGGCCGAAACAAACCGGAGATATCGTCATAGAAAAACGAGCGTTTCCCGCAGGATCTTTCCGTGCTTTCTCATTCGAGGAAATTCTCTTCTGGCAGGAAACGGCATCCCGTAGTGAGAATTTTTCTTACGGATTGTTCTCTTCCTGAGCGTCCGACAGTATAAGAACGGGAAAATAATTCTGTTTATGTCTATCGGGACTATAAAAAATCAGCCGGAAATGCCGATAATAAAAAAAGAACACACGTGTTCTGGCTATAACAAACAGGTGATGGCAATTACGACCACTTCAAAAGATTAGTCGGGAAAACCACAGGTAATCATTCGACTTCACCGGATTTTCTGCGAACATATTCTCCCTCCCTTTATGAAAGGGAAAGATTACATTAATCTGTGGGAACTTATTTGCAGGAAAACCTCTTACTTAATCAGAAGGGAAGGATACTACGTGGTCCATAGAGGTGGAATTCCTATTTGTTCTTTTCTTGCTATGTATAGACATCTTTATACATAAAAGTGCTCAAGTTGTCAGAGGAAAGGAGCCCGTTTGTTTATTGAAAGCAGTCTTCCAGCCGCGCGTGTGTGGATCTGAAAAAATGGATTTTCCGGTTTGCGAGCCAGATGGCCGGCCGGTGTGATCAATCGTGTTA
>CAZNHE010000153.1:0-5767 GCA_964572735.1 uncultured Chitinophagales bacterium
AAATGATGTCGTCCATAGTCCTTTGAAGCCGAAACTTTATTATTCCAGATATAGGAAAGTGACTGATCTTTGTTCAACTGGGCGGCGGCATCCTGTAAATCCCGTTGATCCGTTTCCGGTCCCCAATATTGGCCCTGCCTTTGAAAATTAAATCCGGGTTCCAGAGTCGACCTTAACTGCAACCATTTGAGTGGGGCAAACTGAAGGTATATGTTGCCTACACCCTGGGTTGTTCGTTCATTATTTACGGTATTTTGTATATCCAGAATCGGATTGACCGAACTTGTAAAACCTATTCCGGCATACTTGCCCGGCTTGTATATCAGATTACCCAGTGAATCATAAGGAGCAACCAATGGAGACATCCGGTATGCTTCCCTGATGGCATAGCGATTGCCAAGATCATTATTTACAAACGAAAGAATGATATTTGCTCCGGCAGACCAGTCCCTGGCCAGATGAGTACTGACCGACGCTTTGAGATTGTACTGCTTGTACGCCTGTCCCTTCAGATTTCCTTCTGCGTTCTGATACCCAAGACCGACGTTATAACTTACATCGTTATTGCTGGTAACCCCCGATAAGGAGAGATACTGGTTGGTTTGTACACCATCTCTGAGAAAATAACTGGGCCAGTCCGTATAATCCTGATTGGCTACACGTTCGCCCAGCAGCTTACTGCCGTCAATTCCCCCGATAGTTGAATCGTAACTGGTATCATTTCTCTGCACATAATCTGAAATGTAGGCATCCTGCCTGAACTCCCACCATTGAGTCCCATTCATAAAATGAGGCATTCGGGCGGGTTTACGAACGCCCACATACCCATTGTACGTAATATGCAACTGGCCTGCTTTTCCATTTCCCTGTTTGGTCGTAATGATAACCACTCCTTTAGAGCCGCGGGACCCGTAAATCGCCGTGGCTGCTGCACTTTTGAGGATGCTTATATCCTTAATTTGCTGGGGATTCAAAAAATTAATGTTATCTACAATGACCCCATCTACCACATATAAAGGATTACTATCCCCCTTCAATGAATTTCGCCCCCGTATGATGATATCAAAATTAGATCCCGGTCTGCCTGTCTCCGGACTAATATTTGCTCCGGCGACTCTCCCCTGTAGTCCGTTCAGCAGGTTTACAGATCCACTCTGTGCGATCTTCTCACCCTGAACCGTAGTAATAGAGGTTACGAGATCCTGGCGTTTCTGTGTGCCGTAGCCAATAACTACCAGTTCCTGCCCCTGTACCGCCTGCTGAACAAGAGCTACGTCAATTGATGAGCGGCCTCTCAGGGGTATTTTTTGAGTTACATAGCCGATATAAGTGAACATCAGGGTATCCTGTGCACCGGGCACAGACAAAGTGTATTGTCCATTTACATCGGTCGCCGTGCCGATGGTCGTATTTGAGACAACCACATTTACACCCGGAAGCGCTTCTCCCGTTTTGCTGTCAGTTACTTTGCCGGTAATGGTCACCCTCTGTGCAAAAGCCGAACCTGCTGCCAGGAATAACAGCAGGGTTACCGGTAACACATAGGCTAATCTGTACCTTTTTCTCATGTTGTCACCCACGTTTAATGATGATTTATTTTCGACACCCGCGTATGGGAATCACATGAATAAATATCCATTATCACGCAAAATGTCAATATGCTTCCACAGAAAAAATTTTATAATCATCCGTTTTCAGGTTGTAAAAACGATCTGCACTTGTATTATTCTCAGGGATAAGAATATATTTTCTATATATTAACAATGACTTAGAAAATTGATATCCGATGTTCGTTTCCTAAAATTCATATAGGACCGGAGGCGTAGAAACTGCCTGTATATGTTACCGATATCAACTATAAAGGCTGGTGAAGCCGGTTACGCGACAATGCAGGAGCCGGGAATCATGTTGTGCGGGAGACACAGGCACGATGCGATCGGCAGACAATGCATGGTATTTGAAGGCCGGTTCAACAGAACGGTCAGCCCCAGGTTTCATTTCAAAAGTCCGATTCTGAACCAGTCGAAATCGGCATAACCGGAGTCATGGGTCTTTCGAATGCTTGAGCAGAATAGCCCGATCTTGGCCCCGATCCAGCGGCCCGCCACAGCCTGAAATGAATGTTCCATTTCGTGATATTTCTTTCCGTCCAGACTATAGCTGAACCGGCAGACAGCTCCCCTTTCTACGGATACACGAAAGTAAACGGTAGAATCCGAAATTTTTTTGATTATCCTGCTCTTTTCCTTGTTTCCTTTATCGGCGTGTTCACAAACGGAATATCCTAAATATATCTCCTTCCCTTTTTTCGTCAATGATAAATATGCATAGCTCGCACCCATTACGATGAAGCCTGTTTTATCCCCTTCATTCAGAGGATGAAAGGTCACTTTCGCCGTGGCCGTAAACGCGGGTGCCGGGAATTTCTGCATCAGGATATTGGGCACATCCCAATAGTTCCGGGCACTATCGGGAAATAACCGGCAATAAAGCCGCATGAATCCTTTCCCGCTCATCGCATACATCCAGGTGGCTTTCGGATTGGCCTGCCACTGCCATTGTTCACCTAATGCAGGGGTATTAAATTCATCCGAAGTCTGTGGAGTGGCCACCGGCCATTTTTTCCCGACATCCGGTTTTTCGTACGTGAGCACAGGCACACCGATACCGTCGCCATCCGGATCAGAGCCGATCACCGGCCAGCCGTCCGTCCATTTCATGGGTTCCAGCCAATCCACCCGGCCGTACGGCCCGCGATCCTGGAAATGCAGGAACCATGAGACTCCCTCCGGAGTGGTAATCCATGCTCCCTGATGAGGACCGTTAACGGGTGTGTTTCCCTGTTTCATCACAATCCGCCTCTGATACGGACCATAAATATTTTTGGAACGCAGCACGATCTGCCATCCATGAGTTACGCCGCCCGCGGGCGCGAAGATATAATAATAACCATCTCTCTTATACAATTTAGGTCCCTCAACCGTCGGGTCCTGTCCGTGTCCATCGTAGACGATCACTCCATGATCCAATAACTTCGTTCCCGCGCTGTTCATCTGGTTGATTGTAAGCACGCTCTTGATCCCTGCGCGGCTTCCGGCATAGGCATGTACCAGGTAAGCCTTTCCGTCATCATCCCAAAACGGACACGGATCAATCAATCCCTGACCTGCCTGCACTAAAACCGGTTTTGACCATGGCCCTGCCGGATTCTTCGCCCGCACCATATAAATCCCATAATCAGGATCCGGATAATAGATATAAAACTCTTTGTTATGATACCGGATGGCCGGCGCCCAGACCCCGTCGCCGTGCTGCGTTTTGGAGTAATGATCATACGGCGGCTGACACGGAAGTGCATGACCGATGATGGTCCAGTTAACCAGATCCTTTGAATGCAGGATGGGAAGTCCCGGGACGGCATCGAAGCTGGAGGCGACCAGGTAATAATCGTCACCCACACGGCAGACGTCAGGATCCGAATAATCGGCGAAAATGACCGGATTTTTGTACCTGCCGTTGCCAAGGTCCGGCATCCAGACTTTGGAAACCGAGCCGGCGGAATCATATGCCTGATCCTGAGCATAGACGCTCGTGCTGATCGCGGTCATAAAAAAAACCAGAATGAGGATGGAGCATTTAACTGTTGAATTCATGAGAAAGATCAACTATATGGATATTTCTATTTTCCCGTATGTATGGGCAACGGTGCTAATTCTTGAACACCCCGCTGCCACAATATACGAGATCACCACGTCGCCCTTCGGGACTCCTCGTGATGACAAAAGGGGTCATTGCGAGGAACGCGGCGAAGTCCCGATGTATCGGGAGCAATCTCACATGTAGAGGCAACGATGGTAATCCCTGAATACCCGCATTGCCATGACGAAGGAGATCGCCATGTCGCCCATCCGGGCTTCTCGCGATGACAAAAGAGGTGACAAATGTTCAACCTTCAATCTCCGGCCTTCCCCGTATAACCAGCCATTTCCATCTGGTTGGCGGCCATAATGAACGCTCCTACTCCTTTGGGGTCATTAGTCTTCACCGGCTCACTGATGTAATACTCATAGCTGCCGTCACGATAAGGATGTCCGCCGAGTCCGCCTACTGTGACGGTGCCTGTCAGGTTTACCTGTCCGTCGGGATCAACCTTTATCAGGTTTTTAAGGATGCCGTTGTACCCTTTCTTTGCCGTCTGCATAAATTTATCCGGCAAATATCCCTTCCGGACTCCCTTTGCCAGGGCGTAAACAAACATGCAGGAGGCTGAGGCTTCATGATAATTTCCTTTTTTGTTCGGTTTATCGAGCACCTCCCACCACAAACCGGTCTTCGGATCCTGAACCTTACTGACGGCCACAGCCAGCCGGTTCAATATGGATATCAGGGTATCCCGTTTGGCCTGATGTTTCGGGAAATAATCCAGCACATCAACCAGGGCCATCGCATACCAGCCCATCGCCCGCCCCCAGAAATTGGGAGAATCGCCGGTGACCGGATTGGCCCAGCGTTGTTGTTTAGAAGCATCCCAGCCGTGGTAAAGCAATCCTGTTTTGGGATCCCGTGCGTGTTTCTCCATAAGGATGAATTGCCGGGCCACGTCGTTAAAAGCCGCAGAGTCGTGAGTCAGCGCGGCATAATGTGCGTAGAACGGCTCGGCCATATACAAACCGTCCAGCCACATCTGATGCGGGTAAATCTTCTTATGCCAGAATCCTCCGTCGTCCGTTCTTGGTTGGGTCTTCAATTGATCCCTGAGGCGGGTGGCTGCATCCCAATATTTCTTGTTACCGGTAACCTTATAAAGAAATAATAAAATTTTCCCATTGTTAATGGCATCCAGTTTGTAGGATTGCAGACTGTAGGTACGGATGGATCCGTCTTCCCCGATGAAAGGATCGATAATATGTTGAATATAATGAAGATACTTATCATCATTTGTACTCCGCCAGACTCCTTCAATTCCCTTCAGGACAACTCCCTGGTCATAGCTCCATTTAGCCGGTTTATGATTGGTCGTGATGGAATCGGGCCAGAGTGTCATCGCTGTGTGAGCCATTCTCCGGGACCAGGATTCCTTTTGACTGCATCCGGCTAAAAGCGGCAAAGCAAGAAGCAACGGAAAGAGGTATCGTGATTTTCTATCCATAGATTTCGATTGTTGGATTGGATACTGTCTTCGTGCAGAACCGCTTTCCTGTTTGATTTTTCACAGGTCGGTTTCGGGATCCGCACTTATGTTTTTTTGTGTGATTTCTGTATTCATTACAGAACGTAATACGACCGACAAATCCCTGCCGTCTGACACACTATAGGATTTTTTTGAATGACGGTCAAGCGAACGCTGCCGGGGAGTTACCATCTGAAGGAGTTTTGCGGCCAAAACGCATTTTCTTTGAAATACAGATCTCTGTAAATCAAAGAATATCTTTTCCAGGAAGTGGGAAAGGATCTGCTTTTCATCTTCCATCCCCTCGAGGGGACCACAGGGGTGTTGGATAAGGATAAGATCAGATATTTACGCTAAAAAAGGGAATCTTCTTTTTCGATAGCACACACTTGATTTGCCCCGATTCATCGGGGGAACACCCACCTGGCCTCCTTCAAGGGAGGATAAGAGCGGGCTTTTTTACAAATCATTTTTTTATTTCACATGTAGATCAGAGCATCTTGCCAGACGAAAGAAGGCAGTAGTCGTTTAATGTTAGTGCCATTACCTCCAGAGGGGGACTAACAGGTTTAGCCATAACCTTCACCACAGTAAAAT
>CAZNHE010000154.1:0-5749 GCA_964572735.1 uncultured Chitinophagales bacterium
CGAAGTAAATCAAATCATAATCAATTAAAGCAACGAAATGAAAAAAAATAAATATATCATCAGCCTTTTATGGAGCAGTTTCTTGCTCTTGCTTTGCGGGGCATTTACAATGCAGGATAGTTCCGGCTCCTATCATGTTACCGGTAAGACCGGGTTCGATGGCACTGATACGCTATTCCTTTGGAATGGGAGAGGGCTGGATGATCTTGATTTTGTATGGGCAAAATCGGCAGCCAACCCATCGGGACGTTATAAAATTTCCGGAGGAGCCATTTCCTTTTCTGCCCGGGCAAAAGGATATTTCCGATCAAAAAGGGTACTCAGAAATTTCAAACTTCATGCAGAGTGGTCCTGGCCCGACCCGGAAGAACACGGGAACAGCGGGGTTTTGTTATTTATCCAGAAGCCCGATTCGGTGTGGCCCCAGTGCATCCAGGTGCAGTTGAAGGCAGATCATGCCGGAGATCTTATTGCCATGGATGGCGCCGAATTCAGCGAATTGCCCCAAGTAAATGGATCTGTAGCTAAATTTGCGAAATCAAATGAAAAAGCACCGGGCGGGTGGAATAGCTGCGACGTCATCTGTCAGGGCGATTCCATGCGGGTTTATATTAACGGCACTCTCCAAAACCATGCAACGAAAATCCATCCGGAACCAGGTTATGTCGGATTTCAGATGGAAGGCAAACCGATCCGTTTCAGGAATATTTATCTGGTTAAAGAGTAAGATTGATGCAGGACGGTAGCCCCGCAGAGGATGATCGTCTCGCCCGGGCGGCTCTGTTTACCGGGTTATATCCATAACACCCGCGACGAAAATCCCGGCAGCGGGTAAATCCGGCGGCGAGTGGCCTGCTTTTTCCGGAAAAGCCGGAGGTACGGTTTCTGCGTCATTTATGGGAAAACTGTCTTATATTTAAGACACTATATCCGGCGGCGACGCTTCTTTTACCATCGGGTAGGAACAGCCGGGAATGATCTGTCCGGAATCCGCATTGATCATTCGCCCGGCACGGGTTTTTTCCCAAAAAACGGCAATCATTACTAACTCATATCGACTTTCTACAAATGGATTCGTGCACCTATGTGATCTTCGGATCAACAGGAAACCTGACGCGGGAAAAGCTAATGCCGGCATTATACCGGCTCGACGCACGAGAGCGGCTTACTAAAGATACCGTGATCGTTGCAAGCGGCCGCCGGCCGTGGGATCGCAACCGATGGATTGAGGAAGCACGGGGTATGCTGGAAGAGAATCTTGAAAAAGGAATCAATGAGAAGGTGTGGGATCGTTTTAAAGAGCGGTTGTTCTTTTGCGAGGGCGATCTCCGGGATGAAGGGACGTATCCGAAACTTCATGCTTTCCTGGATGAACATGACTCCTTCCCGCGTAATATCGCTTTTTATATGGCCATTCTCCCCAGCGATTATGGTCCTGTTATTACCCAGCTTCGCAAGAACAATCTGTTTGATGAGGATGATGGATGGAAGCGGGTTGTCATTGAAAAACCGTTTGGTTATGATCTGGAGAGCGCGCAGGATCTGCATTTGCAGATCAGCGAACATCTGGATGAAAAGCAGATCTACCGGATTGACCATTATCTTGGAAAAAGCACGGTTCAGAATGTTCTGGTTTTTCGTTTCGCCAACGTACTGATGGAGCCGCTCTGGAACCGGAATTACATCGATCATGTACAGATCCTGCATTCCGAAGATGAAGGAGTAGGCAGCCGGGCGGGCTTCTACGATAAAACGGGCGCCCTTCGGGACATGATGCAAAGCCACTTACTACAGGTTTTGACACTGGTAGCCATGGAGCCGCCGGTATCCATGGATTCGGAAGACCTCAGGAATGAAAAAGTGAAGGTTTTGAAATCTGTCCGGCCGATTTCGCCCCGGTCGGTACATGCACAGTCTTTTCGGGCGCAATATGCGGCCGGCAACGTCGGCGGCCGGCGGGTTCCGGCTTACCGGGATGAGGAGAATGTTGCTGCAGGCAGCACGACGGAAACGTATGCAGCACTCAAACTGTATATCGATAACTGGCGGTGGAGAGGTGTTCCTTTTTACCTGCGGACAGGCAAGCGCCTGGCTGAGAGGAGATTCATGGTCTCCATCTGTTTCAAAGAACCTCCCAAGCAGTTCTTCAGGAATGGCAATGTATCCACAATGTTACCTAACTGGCTGCTTATGAGCATTCAGCCGGATGAATTGTTGCGTCTGGAAATGACGATCAAAGAGCCTGGACTGGAGATGAAAACCATCCAGACCAGCCTTGATGCCAGTATTGTCGGCAATGAAGAAGAACGGAACGATGCTTACGAGGAACTTTTGCTGGATGTAATAAAAGGCGACCGTTCTCTTTTTCTCCGCTACGATGAAGTAGAATATGCCTGGGGTATCGTAGACCCGGTCTTGCGGGTGTGGGCTACCGAGCAGGAATTTATTCCGGAATATCCGTCAGGAGCCTGGGGACCCAAAGGCTCCCGCAGAATTTTTGATGATGCCGAGCTCAAGTGGCGTCATTCCCTGGTGCCGTCCGGTCAGCTTTGAGACAAGCCCGGTAAGTAAATACTAGTGAGAGGATAAGACTCCCGCGGCAACATGATTGTGAAGCTCGGTCATCGGGCTTTCGGAGCGGAGGAAGCGGACGGGGGGTGATGCTTACGGAAGAGAAGGGAGACCTGCGGTCCGAGGAGCCCGGCCTCAGTCGAGGGATTTCGTATTTTCCTCCGCTATCTTCCTGAATTTATTGTATTCGATCGGTGTCAGATCTCCGAACAGATAGTAGAGAGGATCTACAGGGACTCCATTCAGGCGAACTTCATAATGCAGGTGGGGGCCTTCCGCCAGTCCTGTTTCGCCAGAGTAAGCAATGACCTCGCCCCGCTTTACCTTAGTCCCCGGACGAATGCCTTTGGCGAACCTGGAGAGGTGGGCGTAACGCGTCTGAAATCCGTAACCGTGGTCGATTTCAACCAGGTTCCCATAGGTGCCCATGCGTGCGGCATATTTTATAACCCCGTCGGCGGTGGCGTGTACAGGGGTTCCGACGGCGGCCCGGAAATCGAGTCCGTCATGCATGCGGGTGTAATGCAGGATAGGGTGGTAGCGCATCCCGAATCCACTCAGCACAATCCCCGGAACGGGGCGTATTGCCGGGATATGAGCCAATCGAATCTTGTTTTTATTGTAGTAGGCTTTAATTTCCGAAAAACTGACTTTCTGGATATCGATTTTCCGTTGGATGCTTTCCAAATGCCGGGCCGTCCACTTCAGGACTTTAGAGGCCGGCTCGTCGTATGAGTCGAACTTGGCGTAGATGTCGGCCCCCCCGACGCCGGCTTCACGTTCACCGTACGATATCTTCTTCATGCCCAATACCGAGCGATACAACTCATTATCAGTCTTTGCCAGCGAATCAAGACGCGTATCAATCGTGTTGATCGTTTTTTTTGTGCTCTTCAACTGCTTGATCAGTACCCGGTTTTCTGCCTTTAGGGTGATTTCTGCGGGTGTGCCGACAGCCGATGCAAGAAGGGTTATACCGATACCGGCTATCACAATCCCCGTAATAATCCACAAACTGGCATTATAAATGATTTTTTCCAGTGTGTTGTACTGTACCGGTACTAATTTGCACTCGTCTTCGTCGTAATAATAGTATTTTTGAAAATCCATAGCGAATATTATCGGACAAATGTGGATCGGGTTTAAAAATTTTGATGAAGTTATAAAGTCCGAACTACATATTCAATGTTAGCCGATAGTTTTATTAGGTTTTGCTAATTATTCAACATCTCCTTCAAAATACTCGATGGCGCGTTGTGGCGATTTCTGTTTTTTATTCTTTTCGGCAATGCGTTTCCGGATTTTTTCCTGAAACGCCTTGGCAGCATCATAACCGTAATGAGACATTAAATGGTTCATTGCGATGACTTCGGCGATGACTGTAATGTTCTTTCCCGGTGTGATGGGCAGGCGGATGTAAGGGGTATCAACATCAAGAATGGAAATGTGCTGCTGGTCGAGTCCTGTTCTGTCAACGCTTTCAGAATCCTTCCATAAATAAAGCTCGACCACAACCTCGAGCCTTTTTTGGTAGCGAATGGCGCGAATACCGAACATCGACATCACATCAATAATACCCAGTCCGCGGATTTCCATGAAGTGCTTGTTGATCTCGGTTGCGGATGCCAGTAATACGTTGCTTTTTCGGGTGAGGATCACCACATCATCGCCTACCAGACGGTGTCCTCTCTCAACCAGATCCAGCGCAACCTCGCTCTTCCCGATACCCGACTTGCCGGTTATCAGGATTCCGATGCCGTACACATCGACCATAGATCCGTGGACCATCGTCTGAATGGCAAATTGATCCTCAAGGAAGTCACGAAGCAGAAACATGAACTTGGTGGTCCCGAGCGAAGTTCCGAAGACAGGAATGCCTGCCTGTGTGGCCATATCAACCAGGTCGTTACTTAGCGTGTTGTTGTTCGTCAGGAAGATGACCGGGATTTCGAACTGGATGAGGTTGTGGAAAGCCGGTTTTCGCTTATCCTCCGGCAGATTGTTCAGGAACTGGTTTTCCGTATTTCCAAGGATCTGAATCCGGTGGTACGTGAAGAGTTCGACATAACCTGCCAGAGCCAGTCCGGGCCGGTGAAGTTCCGCCTCTGTTACGTATCGCTCTTCACTCGGCACCCCTTCATTATGAGGCTTAAGCTCAATTTGAAGTCGCTCCTTAAATTTACTGACCAGTTCTGCAACACTGACCCGGTCTTTTCTGGGAACGAAAGGATAGGATTGTAGTACCATGATCAGGGATTAAATTGAATATGCTTCTCTTTGTACTTGATCAACTGCTTGCGCAAAGCTTCCACGGCCATCATAATGGCCTGTTCGTAGCTATGGGCTTCTCCTTTGGCCGTTAAAAACGTTCTGGCCACCTTCAGCTTTAATTCCACCTGTTGCGGGTATTCCGGCGATTCACTGGGCATTAACACAATATCGCAACTCATCAATCCATCATAAAATTTTTCAAGTTTATTCACATTCTCGTTAGCAAATTGTTGGAGCCGTTCGCTTGCCACAAAATGACGTGCTGTGATCGTCGTATTCATAGGTCACTCCTTTTGATTTATGGAATTGTCATTGCCGGCCCTGGGATGGGCCTTGTCGTAAATTTTTCGTAGATGATCAATACTGGTGTGAGTGTAAATCTGGGTTGCCGCAAGACTGGCATGACCCAGAAACTCCTGGATCACGCGGATGTCGACCCCGCGATCCAGCAGATGAGTCGCGAAACTGTGCCGCAGTACGTGCGGACTCTTCTGGGATACTTCGCTCACCAAAGTCAGGTGCCTGTGCACCATGCGCTGTACGGCACGGGGATACAGTCGTTTCCCCTTTTTGGTGAGAAACAGGGCCGGTTCAGGCTGGTCCGCGTTCTGAAAGGCCGGTCTGATTTTCAGGTAATCCTTCAGGGCGGCCTGAGCCTGTGTTCCAAAAGGTACGATTCGTTCTTTGGAGCCCTTACCCAATACGCGGAGCTGCCGCCTTTTCAGGTCGAGATGGATCAGGTCGATCCCAGTCAGTTCCCGCAGGCGGATGCCCGTGCCATACAATACCTCCAGCACCGCCCGGTCGCGGATGCCCTCGTCGGTCGTCAGGCCGGCCATTTCAATGAGGCCGGAGATCTCCTTCTCCGACACGGTCTGGGGCAATTTTTTTTCTTTTTTGGGGATGA
>CAZNHE010000155.1:0-5706 GCA_964572735.1 uncultured Chitinophagales bacterium
TCGGTCCAGTTAGCCATATCGGTTGACGTATAAAGCAGCCAGTTGTGCATTTTGAAACCGGTTGCATCATCTTCATCATGGCTGGTGTAAAGGAATACGGTGTCTTTGTATACCATTGGAGCGGGATCGGCTGTAAATTTTGTTTGGATTATAGGGTTTTGACCAGTGGCTCTCGTAGACATTACCATTGTCAGAAAAATGATAATTGGAAGAAATACTATTTTTCCCATCGTCAATTATTGCTTAGAATCGTTTTGAGTTTTAGATAACAGAATGTTGCCTACATTAACTTAGAATCTCGTTACATTAAATTATTAGTCAGGAAGGGTCTATTTAAAGTTTTACTACCACTTCCTTGCCATTATAAGTGACTACCTTGTCATACTTATTTATATCATCCATTCCATAACCTTTATTTTTGGATACCTTTACGATACGGAATTCACGCTTTTTGAGCATTCCGGGGAAGGAGCCATCACGCTTGTGAATGGTCAACGTTTGCCGGGCATCATTCCACGTAAAGGTTATTATTGAGTATAGCCCCTTTTCATAATCATAATTGTCGTTTTCGTCCTCATAGAGTACGAACTTACCGTCGGCACCAGGATATACCCTTATTTCGAGATCATCCCACTTCTTTTCAGTGGCATATTGTACTTTAGGGCCAATGGGAAAGATAGAGCCGGCTTTAACATATAATGGGATAATATCGACAGGCGATTTTTTAGTGATCGTTTGTCCACCGTTATATTCTTCGCCTGTCCAGAAATCGAACCAGTCTGTTCCCTTGGGCAGGTAAACATCTTTACCTTTTATTTTGCTGAAATCCGCAACTTCAGTCGTATCATCTCCTTTAACGACTTCTCTGGTGTACATGGGTTTCGTTACCGGACTGACTAACAGCGACTTCCCAAACATATATTCGTCATTGATATTCAAAGCCCGTTTGTCTTTTGCAAAATCCATCACCAGGGCCCGCATCATGGTTGATTGGTTGTTCGTTACCTGCCATGAAGTTGAATAAATATAGGGCAACAACAGGTAACGCAGATTGATGAATTTGTCAATGGCGTCGTAAATCGGATCCCCCTTCTTGCCAAACTGGTAGATTTCGCGCGGAGCATCGGTACCGTGTGAACGCATCATCGGGCAAAAAGTACCGAATTGAATCCAGCGTGCATAAAGTTCACGATATTCAGCGTTTTGAAGTGGATTTTTATAATTCCAAAGGAAAAATCCGCCGATGTCACTATTCCAGTAGGGAACACCGGTAAGCGAGAGGTTTAACCCTGCTGAAATTTGGTTTCTCAGGGCTTTCCAGGAGGCTACTACGTCTCCAGACCATATAACGTCACCATAGCGCTGCTGTCCGGCAAATACCGAGCGGGTAAGAATGAATACACGCTTTTTGGATGTAACCGAACGCTGGTGCTTGTAAACTCCACCGACGGTCATTAAAGGATAGGCATTACGCACTTTCCTGAAGGGCCCAAGGTATGTTTTGTCATCAAGATCAGAAGGCTTTGGATCAAGATGATCGGGTTCTGTTGAATCCATCCACCATCCATCTATTCCAAGCGAAAAAAGCCCCTTATTCAAATACTTCCAATAAATATCGCGGGCTTGGGGATTGTACGCGTCATACACTCGTACACCTGAAGGATAATCCGGGTTTGGGGGCCATTTTTGTGAGCCGGATGCCGGCCAGGTTTTAAAATCTAACAGCGCGCCAATTTTATTTAGCGCCTTATATTGTTTTGTTTCAGGACCAAATGAAGACCAGATAGATATAATCATGTGTGCATTCATGTTATGCACATCATCAACCATCTTTTGGGGGTTATAAAATTGAGGATTGAGAAAATCCATGGCATTCCACAAGTAATTGTTGCCCCAATACTGCCAATCCTGAATGATACCATCAAGAGGAACGCCTGATTCACGATATTTCTTGACAACATTAACCAGTTCATCCTGACTCTTATACCTCTCTCTGCTTTGCCAATAACCATAGGTCCACAATGGTAACATAGGTACCTGACCTGTCAAATCACGCATTTTGGCAATCACGCCATCGGCGTTACCACCATACATGAAATAATAATCTATTCCATCGCCCACAACTGATTTGAATGAGGTGCTTCCAGGGGTATCTTTAAAGATAGTTGGTGAATAATTGTCCCAAAATAATCCGTATCCTTTTATTGACAAGAAAAATGGGACATAATCATCAGTATTTCCCTGTACCATACGCAACTTCAGATTCCTCTGTACCATTCTTCCTTGTTGCTGTTGTCCCAACCCGTATATGACTTCATTTTTATCCAAAACAAAGGCTTGTTTCACGCTGTAGGTCTTGACACCCGCATCGTTGAAATCCGTAAACGTGCTTCCATCTTTTTTCTCGGTCAATAATGATTCACCTGAGGTAGTCGAAAAAGAAATTTTACCATTCCTCAGATCCAGGACTACTTGAACGCGTTCAGATTTCAAAAAAAGCTCATCTCCTTTTTGTCTTACGCTTAACTGCGTTTTTCGGGGAGTCTGGACAACCGAAAGACTTTTTTTATCAAAACAGGCACCTTCAGGATATTTTATTACTCTCACTGTGGATGGGTCATAGAATTGAATTTCGACACTTACAGAATCAATTATTGACTTTACTCCCAGATCTGTCCTCAGATAAGATTGAGCCCTTGCACTAATTACGGTACTTAATAAAAATAATAATGTGAATAGAAGTCTCTTATTCATATCCTAAATCATATGCATTACTCATTGGTAATATTATAAAATGGAATTTAGAGTACGTATAAAACATGCCAATCAAAAAAGCTCGTTATTCATTATTTATCCATTTAGATCTCTTCATCCATTTAAATATAGGCTCCATCCAATCCGAGGTCTTCATACGTAAAACAAAGCCATGTCCGCCTTTGGGATAAATCTGTAACTCGGCAGGGACATTGTGATGTTTTAATTCTTCGAAATAAACGATACTGTTGTCGACACTAACCGTTTTATCATCTTCGGCCTGCGTGATATAGGCCGGCGGAGTATTCTCGTCTACGTGTAATTCATTCGAGAACTCATCAATTACTTTTTTCGATGGATTTTTCCCTAGTAACTCTGTTCTGGAACCGAGATGAGTTAAACTATCTTCCATGCTTATTACCGGGTAAACCAATATCTGAAAATCCGGCCGCAAATTGGTGTGATTCTTATTTTCGATAACTGCTTTTCGATAGTGGGTAGCCTCTGTTGAAGCCAGATGCCCACCGGCAGAAAATCCCATTATCCCGACTTTATTTGTATCGATACCCCATTTCGAAGCATTTTCTCTCACAATTTTGATTGCTTGTTGAGCATCCTGCAAAGGACCTATGTTCTTATCTATCATAGTCCTTTCATCGGGAAGTCTGTATTTAAGCACAAAAGCGGCAATCCCATTCTGAGCAAATTCTTTTGCTGTTCTTACTCCTTCCGCCTGATAAACCAGCACGGCATAACCCCCACCCGGACAAATAACTACAGCCGCACCGGTCGACTTCTCCTTCTCCGGCAAAAACATTTTCAGGGTAGGCTTCGTCACTCCGCGGATAAGTCCTGATTTTTCGGTCTCTTTTACATTGGATTGTTTGGAGTTCGGAATGGCACCGGGATATAAATCTATTACTTTTTGTGCCGATGCATTAAGTGATAATGCAAAGAATAGCACAAAGAAGATCTTTACCGTTTTCATGTGTATGGATCTATAATTTTCTCCCAAAAATGCTTCAAACATTTTTAACTGAACAAGTCGCCATTTTCAATCAGAAAGACATTGACTTTTACCCATTTACAAAGAGCAAGCTATCCTGTTAGCCGGCTGAATACAAGGAACTTTACAATTACATGAATACTTTTACTTTTTAAAAAGTAACGGAGCAAATTGGTACAGACACCGGCGCCAGGTCAGCCATTCATGAGCTGTCCCCCTGGATACATAATAAGTATTATGGATTCCTGCCTTTTCTAATGCCGCACTAAGCACTTCCATCCGTGGCCCCTCCTCCGAGCCAATGCCTAAAAAGAATGCATGAACTTTTTTGTTAAACGTCGCACTATCACTGAACACGCCATTGTAGACCGTTTTAAGATCAGTTTTGGGATTGAAAGGGGCGAAACCGCTAAATGCCCCCAGGTAGGCAAACTTGTCGAGGTGAGTCAATCCAATATGGAACGTCTGGTATCCACCCCACGATAAACCGGCCAATGCCCGATGGTTCCTGTCAGTATAAACCCGAAACATCTTATCCACATGCGGAATGATTTCGTTCAGCAATATTGGAGTAAATTTTGCGCCAAACTCCCTACGTGCTTTATTAACATCTTCACCCGGCTTAGGTTTGAACATTTCGCTGCATTCGCCGTTACTCATTACTACAACCATTGATTTACAACGGCCCGAGGCAATCATATTGTCCATGATGATGGCTATTTTGCCTTGTCTGACCCAGCCAGTTTCGTCCTCGCCCATCCCATGCTGAAGATAAAGGACCGGGAAACGGTTTTTCGGATTGCTGTCGTAATCCGGTGGCGTATAGACATAAAATCGATTATAAGTCTTGTCGAGGTTAGAATAATAGTAACACTCCCTTACCTGTCCATGCGGAACATCCTCCGGTGTGTAGAAAGCCTGATCGGGTGCAGGAATTTCAATGCCGCTCGACATTTTTCCGACGCCATAGAACGAATCACTGGCAGGATCTGCCACACGATAGCCGTCGATGATCAGATAGTAATAGTGAAACCCCGGGTCTAAGGGTTTGGTTGTTACAGTCCAAACGCCATTATTACCCTTTACCATATCATAAACTCCCCTGAGATCAAGCTGGACTTTTTTAGCATCGGGAGCTTTAACACGAAAGATGGCTCTTGATTGAGAATCTATTCTGGGAAACCCGGCTCCCGGAACATTTGTCGGCGCTGGCTTTGAATTCTTGTACAGGTTATTGCTCTGCGCCATACAGGCACCGCTAATTGCAAAAAGGAATATGAAAATCGTTGATCTTGTTTTCATTTTTGTTACACCATCCGATCAGTTAAAAGTTAAACTTACAGCTTACTATATAACTTAATTTTCCCGTTAGTCACAGAAACACGGATTTTCACGGAGAATTGTTCTGTGTTTCCGTGACAAAAAGCTTATCTCCTTTGAAGTTAGGTTTCCAGAATTATGAATACTTAGTGAAAGACTTTTCCAGGTCTTTCACTAAGGCGATAATATCCACGGCAATCAATCTTAGCAGGTTTTGCGTGAAACGCAAAATGAATTCGTCCTTCACTTTACTATTGACACGGTACTAACCCGCATTTCTCCTCATTCATGCAAGTCTGATCTTCAATGCGAATGTGCAGGACTTAACAAACATAGACTTCTCAATCGTCAGGGATTCCGCCAACTGATTCCATTTCAGCTTGTTAACGCAACTGAGCAGTTCAACGTGCTCCACCTTCCCCGGGCTTAGCGAAGAAGCCGTGCCGGAACTTTTCGCTTCGAAGTTCTTCCCGAAAAACCGGCCGGGAAATTCTCGTCTATCCATCAGGTATTCCGTTGAATTCCAAATTAATTCTACTTCACCACGATGACCGTTGACCCGGGCACCCCATTGACGGTTGCGGTGATCGTGGCTACTCCCTTCCCGGTTGCTTTGACAACCCCGT
>CAZNHE010000156.1:0-5671 GCA_964572735.1 uncultured Chitinophagales bacterium
GCGATGAGACCAAAGAGGATCATGACACCCTGGGCAACCGAAATGTAACGTACGACAAACGATAATCCATAAGCTATGATAGCCGAACCAATGATGACTGCTGCGAGTTTGCCATAGTTGAGCTTCGCGAAATCCGGATCTGATCCATAAGGCCGAAGAGATTTGTGCATGAAGGCATAGTTAATCAGGCCAAGCGCCAGGCCCAATGCACTGACTCCGAAGGCAACGTGCCAGCCGTAAGCATGAGCAATGAGCGGTGTTGCGGCAATCGATATCATCGAACCGATATTAACCGACATGTAGTACACGGTAAATACGGAATCAAGTTTCGCCGTGTCACCTTCGTAAAGCCTGGAAACGAGGTTGTTGGGATTCACCTTAAACAAACCGTTGCCGATTGCTATGACTCCTAATGAGAAATAAAAGGTTGCTTGGGAAGGGATGGACAGAAGGATGTACCCGGTCATTAATACAATAGCGCCAAGTACTGTTGTTCGCCTTGCCCCTAACACTTTATCGCCGACAAAGCCGCCGACCATTGTCATGGCATAGACCATGGCTGCAAACGCCCCCCACGTCAGGTTCGCCCGTTGATCCGGGAAATGAAGCTGGGTAGTCATAAACAGCACCATCAGCGCCGCCATGCCATAATAGCCGAAACGCTCCCACATCTCGATCATGAACAAGGCAGCAAAGGCCTTTTTGGGGTTTCGTTTCGCTGCGTCAGGGTGGTTCATGAAATTTTCTCACTATTGGTTGACTCAAATCTTTATACACTTCGCCACACGTCCCGTTTCGACTGGCTATATGATCGAAGTATACGGAGTTTTATTTGATGATTCTATTGCGATTCCCTTTCGTTCTCCCATTTGTAACATGGATTTCCTACCGATCATAGTTGTTTCATTTCAGCAGAGATCACCTTTCAGGGAGCGAGATATTAGGTTATTTCAACTTTCTGCCGTAACTTACCCGACTTAAAAGTAACCCTGTTGAGGTTTCCTTTCTTATCCGGTATACCAACAGCGAGACACGCGGCCGGAAACGGACACAGGCCGCTTTTTGCGGTTGCGTCCCGCGTTGCGGGGCTTACGGAGACTACAGCAGAAACACGTAGTAGGACTCCATGAGCTCATTTGATGAACTGGGCCTTGTCCCGGAATTGCTATCCGGCATCCGGGAACTGGGTTTTGAACAACCTATGCCCATCCAGAAGGAAGTTATTCCTCTTCTTCTCACACAGCCGGGCGATCTGATCGGCCTGGCCCAAACCGGCACCGGCAAAACCGCAGCTTTCGGCTTGCCGATCCTGCAACACACCGACACACAACAACGAATTCCCCAGGCAGTCATTCTTTGCCCTACCAGGGAACTGTGTATACAGATTACCAGGGATTTGGAGCATTATGCCAGGAATTTGTCCGGCCTGCAGGTGGTTGCCGTGTATGGCGGCGCCGATATCCGCGGACAGATCCGCAGCCTGAAAAGAGGAGCGCAGGTTGTTGTGGCCACGCCGGGACGGCTGCTCGATTTGATTCGGCGTGGAAGCATCGTCCTCAATGATGTGAAAACCGTTGTGCTTGACGAGGCCGATGAAATGCTGAATATGGGCTTCCGGGAAGACCTGGATGCCATCCTCGGCGAAATGCCCTCTGAACGCAATACACACCTGTTTTCAGCGACCCTGCCAAAGGAAGTGGCGGCGCTTAGCAAACGTTACATGACCGATCCCCGCACCATCAGCATAGGGAAGCGCAACGGCGGGGCAGACCAGATCGAGCACGTTTATTATTGTGTGCATCCGCGCGACCGCTATCAGGCGCTTCGTCGCGTTGCCGATGCCAACCCCTCTATTTATGGCATCGTATTTTGCCGCACCCGGCGGGATACCCGCGAAGTGGCCGAAAAGCTCATTCGCGATGGTTATAATGCCGACGCCATTCACGGGGATCTTTCGCAGGCACAGCGGGATCAGGTTATGAACCAGTTCCGGAAAGGATATCTGCAGATCCTTGTTGCCACCGACGTTGCCGCAAGGGGTATTGATGTGGCCGATCTCACCCATGTTATCCATTACCACCTCCCTGACGACGTGGAATGTTATACGCATCGCAGCGGCAGAACGGGCCGGGCAGGTAATAAAGGGATTTCCATTGCATTGATCGAGCCGCGCGAGAAGGGCAGACTGAGGGCGATAGAACGAACGCTTCCGGATCGTTTTCTGGAACATCGCATTCCATCTGCCAGGGAAATCCTCTCTGCCCAGATTCAGCATCGTCTGTCTTCAATGGATCAGGTTGAGACCAATCATAATCTTCTGACAGAGATGATGCCTGATATTACAGAACAACTCAGTAATCTGGATCGGGACGAGCTTATCAGGCGTTTCGTGGCAACAGCCTTTTCACCCTTGCTCTCACATTATGAAGCGGCTTCGGATCTGAACGCCCCAAAAGAACGATCAGGACCGGGAAAAAGATCCCTGAGGCGCAGCCGGGATGATCGTGATACCCACAGCCGGCGCCGTACAAGGTCTCGCGGCTCTTACCGCAGGCTGATGATGAATATCGGCAAGAAAGACGGTCTTTCCCCCAAAGATGTCATCCGTGCCATCAACAACGCGACGATAGGTCAGCGGGTGGAGATCGGGGCTATCAATATCGAAAAGCATTTTTCGGTTGTGGAAGTGGATGAACAATTCGCTACCGAACTGGGCCGGACCCTAAACAGGAGCCGCATCGGCCGGCGTAAAGCACAGGTTCAGCTGGAAGGATGAGTCGTCTTCCTGCAGGGGCATAGATCGTATTTTTTAGCGGCCGTGTGCTCTTGCAGGGTTTTCCCTGGTCCGGGCAGACCTTATTTTGAGGTATCTGCGGGGAAACCCATTGTCCGTAATCCCGGAAAAAGGGGAAGGTAAGTGGGATAAGCCAGTTTGTTGGGCGCATGGATAATGATGGCCCGGCAGATATAGGAACCCTGTGGGCTTTTCCCGTGGGCGATTTCGAAGGCGATGCCGTGAGCGACATTATCGTAAGTTATAACCGAATCGGGCCCGGCACCATTTCGGCGCCACGCCACTTGCCTTAGATGCGGATAGCTTTGGCTGATTTCTTTGAATGTGGAACCGACATGCAGGCCGTCAGGGGTATAATCGTCAGGAATGGTGGTGCGAATTTGCTGTACGGTCCTGATCCCATCGAGATTCACCCCTGCCGTTACGAAGTAGACATCCTGCCGGTGAATAACGGTATCACGGCGGGTTATTCTGACCGTGTCGAGCCAGCTTGCCCACGCATGTCCCATTGCCGCGTCGCCCCTCTGCGGCTTTCCTAACGATTCCATCACCGAATCAATCGTTTCTCCCAGATGAACATCTCCGATGCGGCTTCCGGGAATGATCGCAACCTGTTTATCACGGCCACACGAGGCCATGATAGACAGGATAACAAGAAGGACAGAGACGGCAAGAATGATAGAGCGTCGCATTATATCGCAGATTTCATATAGCAACGAAAGGTGGCAAATCCACAAGATTTCTCCAAATGAATTCTTCGTACAAAAATCCGTTGGATTTTATCTCTATGGCTTAGAAATATACGGAAACCCCAAAACGCACCGGCGCAGAACCAAGATGGATATTAGTGGTTGACTTTTGAGTTCTGAGGTTCGTTTTAAATTTACCGCCGGAATCGTTAGAGCTAAACCTACGGATCGTATTCCCGTACGACGTGGTGAGCTCGGGTACGTATTCAGCTATCAGACTGATATTAGGACGAACGAACCATTCTACTCCAGCCACACCAGTGACGCCCACTTTTCCAGAAACGGAAGAAATTGTTTTCTTCGCGATACCCGGGTCTGAAATTTGGGTATTTTTTGAATGATAATATCCAAAACTTACCATCGGACCGCCTCCATAATATAAACGGATTTTATGGTGAATATGGCTATACCATAAATAGTTCATAGAAACTGTAATGGTTAATCTCCTTGTATTTGTTCTGTGACCTTCTGGGTCGCCCTTTCGTTTATGAAACCCGCCTGCCAAGCTTAATCCCCAGCGAATGGCATTCCTATTTGATAATGTTCTTTGGAATGAAATAAGGGTTCCTGAAAAATCTTTCAGCGTAAAATTACTGCTGATCCGAAACTGAAGTGCACAATCTCCGCGGTTCATTTCACCTTGACCCGACTCATCTCTGGAAGATTGATTCTGCCCATGAACGTCTGAATATGTCGAATCCGGGTAGAATGAAATCAATTCTCTACTACTTTGGGCAACGCTTGTGTAGGGACTGGAATAAATGATACCCGCCAATGCAATTGTTCCCAGACCTTTTAGCAAATGCTTTGTCACCTTGTACATGACATCAAGTGTTACTTAATCCTCATCTTGCAGAGCTTATTTGTAGAACTGGGATTTTAGAAATACACGGAAACCCCAAAACGCACTGAAGCTGAACCAAGATGAATGTCCTTTGTTGAGGCTTTACTTTTGGTTGTGTGAGGAAATTCCTGTCTCTCATTGTTGTGTATAATGACGGTTGTGTCGGTGTTCTTATTAACCGTATTTTGGTATTTTGCTATAAGTTCGGGTACGTATTCTGCCAATAGACTGATATGTGGCCGGACAAACCATTCGACGCCTGCCACACCGATAACACCTATTTCGCCTGAAGTGATGGTCTCTTTGCGGATGTTCAAGCCGGAATTATGCAAAGTTTTTGTCTGATTATATCCAAATAATACTATTGGACCGGCACCACAATAAAAGCGTATTTCATGGGCGATAGGAGTGTACCATAAATAATTCATGGAAACCCCAATATTAAATTTTACTTCATGACTTTTCTCATTACGATCTGTTTTCACTTTATTATAACCACCATCCAGGCTCAGCCCCCAGCGAATAGCGTTTCTGTCTGATAGTGTTCGTTGGAAGGAAATGAGGGCTCCCGAAAAGCTATGTAGCGTAAAATCGCTGCCGATCCGGAATTGAAGCGCATAGTCTCCGCGACTCGGTCCTTTCTGATCCGACTTATCTCCCGCAGGCTGATTTACTACGCGAGCGCCTGAATAGGCCGAATCCGCGTAGGATGAATCCGGCGCCACCTCACTTTGTGCCAGGCTTATTGCGGGAATAAAACAGATGGATGCCGCAAATGCCGTTATTATCAGATTTTGTAGTAAGCGTGTTTTCTCTCTGTACATAACACCAAATATTAATGAATATTAATCCAGTGGAACTTAGATAATCAAAATAACTTATCAAAGCCTGGAATTTATGGTTATAAGGTAAGTGGCCGGAGAACGATAGAATCAGCGAATGGCAATGGGGAATCGTCATTGTTCACTCCTATTTATCCGGGGTATTCGTTGTCGTAATTTCGAGTACGATAACGAGCACGAGCAGGAGCACGACTCACCGGTTTGTCGAAGGAGGGATCTCGTTTGTAATGGAAACGAAGGCTATTCAGGAAGGGTAAACGTTATTCCTTCTCCCGCATCTCACGACAGACGCAGTTGACGCCGTAGGTTACACAGACGGGATCGTTGGGTGGGTTTTTGAAACGGGCCTTGCAGGGCCCACGGCCGTGTGCGATCAGAAGGTGGGCTAGCATCGTCCAGTGTTCTTGAGGGAATAGCGCCATAAGATCCTTCTCAATTTTGG
>CAZNHE010000157.1:0-5663 GCA_964572735.1 uncultured Chitinophagales bacterium
ATTGGGTTTTTACACCCACCCCCCCCCCGCCCACCCAAGGGCCGAAGGCCGCGACCCCAATCTCCCCGCCGGCCTCGCCAACCTGTTCCCCGACACCTTCCAAGACTCCGCCCTAGGCCCGATCCCTGCCGGCTGGCACAAGTCAACCATCGGCGCGGAGTTCAACCTGACCATGGGCCAGTCGCCGCCTGGTGAGACGTACAACGAAGCGGGCGAGGGTCTGCCGTTCTTTCAAGGGCGACGGGATTTCGGCTTCCGCTACCCAAGCAACCGCGTCTATTGCACGGCTCCAACTCGGCTTGCAGAAAAAGATGACACGCTGATGAGCGTCCGCGCGCCAGTTGGTGACGTAAACATGGCGCTGGCGCCATGCAGCATAGGCCGTGGCGTCGCCGCGGCGCGGCACCCGTCAGCGAGCAGCTCATACACCTATTACTCGTTCCGTGCGCTGAAAGAGAAGTTCGACGTGTACAACTCCGAAGGAACCGTTTTCGGCAGTGTCAGCAAGAAAGACCTTCGAGCAACGCCGTGGATCGCACCAGATGAGACGGTCATGAAGTATTTCACTGACATGGCCGACCCGATAGACAAGCGAATCGAGGCCAACGAACTGCAAAACCGGCAGCTTGGCACGTTGCGTGACGCGCTCCTGCCCAAGCTGCTCAGCGGCGAACTACGGATGTGTGACTCGCTGCAATCAACGTCAGATGGAGGCATGCCTTGACACGGCGCGCGCCCGCGGAGCGTCTGAAGTTCACGCGGTTGTTCATGGTGCTAAGCAGCATGTCGCCGCTCTTCATCCTGTGGGCCATCCACGGTAGCAGGCTGATTCCTGACCGCTACTTTCTGGCGTTTTGCGCATTCATGGTGGTGGTGCCGTACGCATGCCTCTGGTGGCGCTACCACATTGTGAAGAAGCGCGACGACAAGCGTGAGATCGCGGTCGGCGCGGCTGAGGACAACCGAGATCACATTCTCGTCTATCTGTTCGCTATCCTCCTTCCTGTCTATTCCGGAAGCTTATCGACTTGGCGCACCATTGGTGCCACGGCGATCGCGCTTGCGTTTATCGTATTTCTCTTCTGGCATCTCAACTTGCACTACATGAACATCGTGTTTGCCATTCGCGGATACCGCGTGTTCACCGTTCGCTCGCCAGACACCGGAAACGCATACTCGGGGCGCACCAGTATTGTGGTAATAACGAAGCGTCCTGCGTTGTCCCCCGGCGAACGCATCGTCGCATACCGCATGAGCGATACCGTCTACTTGGAGAGTGCCTGATGGAATTGGAGTTCGACTTTGAGCACGTTGACCTTGCGGAATTTGGCGCGGGTGCCGATACCGCAGGCGCAACACACTTCTACTTCGTTCCCGCTGATAATGACGTGCAAGCGGCCCTGCAGGAGGCCAGCCAGAAGACATGGCACCGTCTGCAGCAAGAGTGCGGCGAACCGGCCAGATTTGAGCCCGCCGAAAAGCACTCCGCCATCGAGTACCTTTTCCTGCCCCTGGATGACGAGCTGTCGCAGGTGTTCAAGACCATCCATGAGGCCGAGAACCTGGAGATTAACGGTGGCGTGTTGGCTGATACGGACGCGATCTTTTGCTACTTCGCTCGATTGCGCGACAACAGCGGCCGACGGCTCACCGCCATCCGCCGCGCAACACAGTTCAAAGGCGTGTTGAAGAGTCGGTTACTGAAGTTCGGCGACGATACGCTAAAGATCGTTGCGGACAAGGTTTTCAAGCTCGACAACGACTTTGATGTCTTGGTCGACTCCCGGAATGTCCATATCCTTCGGCCGAGCGGCTTCGAGTTTGCCGGTGACCTGAAAAAGGCGATTCTGAACGCAGCACCGCAGAATGCGAAAGAGATCGCGAAGGAGCTGCCGTTCGTCGATTTCGCGAACGTGGAAGTATACACAACGAAGCACGCGAGAGCTGCCCGGTACCTAGCATCCATCAAGAGCCAAGGTGAGATGAATGGTGTTGACAACAATGCCCTCGAACAACTGTGTAACGAGACGGGTGTCAAGGTTGCCACGAAGGACGGCAAGCTGGTCATTGCCTCTGGTCACGAACTCGGTTTCCTCGAGGTTCTCGATAGGCGACGCTACGAGCTCAACCTCACTGGAGCGCCCGAAAAGTTCCGCGCGACCGGCCGGACGAAGCTCTGAGCGATGTGCGGCTCGAGGGCAATTCATGACTGAGGCCTGGCTTGTTACAGCGCTGTCCGCCGGCAAATCCGCCACCCTCGAATTCAAGAAATCGACGGCGGAGAAAACCCGCGCCTGCCGCACGCTATGCGCCTTCGCCAACGGCGACGGCGGGCGGGTGCTGTTTGGCGTGACGCCGGCCGGCAAGGCCGTCGGGCAGATCGTCACGGATCGGACGCTGGAAGAGCTGGCCGAGGAATTTCGCGGGTTCGAGCCGCCACTGTTTCCGACGCTGGAACGCGTGCCGGTCACGCCGAAGCTGGAGGTGCTGGTAGTGTCGATCGGGCGCAGCGAGCGCGTTACGAGCTTTCGCGGCGTGCCGTACAAGCGCGTGTTGAACACGACGCGGGTGATGCCACGCGCCACGTACCAGCGCAAGCTGCTGGAAGAATTGCACGCGGTGCAGCGCTGGGAGAACCAGCCGGCCGCGGGCTGGGATGCAGCGCGGCTCGATGCGCACGAAATGGTGCTGACGCTGGAAGAGGCGATTCGACGCGGGCGCATCGAAGACCCTGGCACGCGCGAGCCGCTGGAGATTTTGCGCGGGCTGGGCTTGCTGACGGAAAACGGCGCGCTGTCGCGCGCGGCGGTGGTGCTGTTCTGCAAGAGCGAAACACCACTACCGGATTTTCCGCAGTTGCTGCTCAAGGTCGCACGGTTTCGCGGTGCGGCGCGGGACGAGTTTCTGGACAACCGGCAGTTTCACGGCAATGCCTTCGCGCTGATGCGCCGGGCCGAGCGCTTCCTGATCGACTCGCTGCCGGTGGCGGGTCGCATCGTGCCCGGCAAGATGGCGCGCGAGGATACGCCGCTGTTGCCGATCGAGGCGTTGCGCGAGGCGCTGGCCAATGCCTTCGTGCATCGTGACTACGCGGCCGGCGGTGGATCGGTGGGCGTGGCGTTGTATGACGACAGGCTGGAAATCATTTCCACCGGCGACCTGCACTTTGGCCTGACGCCCGAAGCGCTGCTGCGTGAACACGAATCGCGCCCGTGGAACCCGATGATCGCGCAGGTGTTCTACCGTCGCGGCATCATCGAGACGTGGGGTCGCGGCACGTTGAAGATTGCCGGACTGATGCGCGAGGCCGGGCTGGAGCCGCCCGTGACGACGATACGCAGCGGTAGCGTAATCCTGACCTTCGACTTGGAGGCCGCGCGCGCGGCGCGTGGTTTGGCGCCAACCCCGCAAGTCACAGGGCAAGTCACAGGGCAAGTCACAGGGCAAGTCACAGGGCAAGTCACAGGGCAAGTGCGAAAGCTGCTCGTCACCATCGACAACGGGACGTGGAGCCGCAAGGAGTTGATGGAGAAGCTCGCACTCAAAGGGCGCGACAACTTCGAGAAGCTTTATCTGACTCCCGCACTGGCGGGGCGATTGGTGGCGCGCACCATCCCCGACAAACCCAACAGCCGCCTGCAACGCTATCGACTGACCGATCTAGGCAAGCAGACGTTGGCAGGGTTGCACCGCGGGGGAGCCGACTGATGTCCTACATGGACGAAGCCCAGGTCGAAATCATCACCGTGGATTACTTCCGCGACCTGGGTTACGTCCATGCGCACGGCCCGGACATCGCGCCGGATGGCGAGGCGCCGGAACGTGACGATTACGCGCAGGTGATGCTGGCCGGGCGGCTGCGCGAGGCGCTGGTGCGCATCAATCCTGAGATGCCAGACGAGGCCATCGAGGACGCGTTCAAGCAGATGACACGGCTGGACGGGCCATCGCTGGTCGCCACCAACCGCGCGTTTCATCGACTGCTGACCGACGGCGTGGATGTGGCATGGCGCGCCGACGGCAGCGAGCGCCACGGCAAGGTGTGGCTGGTGGCGCGCGAGCCTGAGCGCTTGGAAGCCAACGAGTTTCTGGTGGTCAACCAGTTCACCGTGATCGAGGACGGCCACAACCGGCGGCCGGACGTGGTGGTGTTCGTGAACGGGCTGCCGCTGATGGTGCTGGAACTCAAGAATCCGGCGGAGGAAAAGACCACCATCCATCAGGCGTTCAACCAGCTGCAGACCTACAAGGCCGACATCCCGGCGCTGTTTGCGAGCAACGAGTCGCTGGTCATTTCCGATGGCTACGCGGCCAAGGCCGGCACGCTCACGTCCGGCTGGGTGCGGTTTCAGCCGTGGCGCACGGTGGATGGCGAGACACTGGCGCCGACCGGCGCGGTGCAGCTTGAAGTGCTCATCAAGGGCTTGTTCGACAAGCGCCGGTTCCTCGATTACGTGCTGCACTTCATCACCTTCGAGGATGACGGCAAGACGCTCGCCAAGAAGGCGGCGGCGTATCACCAGTACTGGGCCGTCAACAAGGCCATCGAGTGTACCGTGGCGGCAAGCCAGCCCGAGGGCGACCGGCGCATCGGCGTGGTGTGGCACACGCAGGGTTCGGGCAAAAGCCTGTCGATGGTGTTCTACGCGGGCAAGATCATCCGCCACCCGGCCATGGCCAACCCGACGCTGGTCGTGATTACCGACCGCAACGATCTGGACGATCAGCTCTTCGGCACGTTCAGCGCCAACCGCGAGTTGCTGCGCCAGAAGCCCGTGCAGGCAGACAGCCGCGAGCACTTGAAGTCGCTGCTGCGGGTGGCCTCGGGCGGGGTGGTGTTCACGACCTTGCAGAAGTTCGAGGGTGGCGGGGCCTTGAGCGAGCGGCGCAACATCGTGGTGATTGCCGATGAGGCGCACCGCAGCCATTACGGCTTCAACGCGCATCTGGACGTCAAATCCGGCGAGCTGAAATACGGCATGGCCAAGTACCTGCGCGATGCGTTGCCCAACGCCTCGTTCATCGGCTTTACCGGCACGCCGGTAGAGCTGGACGACAAAAATACGCCCGCCGTTTTCGGCAACTACATCGACAAGTACGACATCCTGCGCGCGGTGGAAGACGGCGCAACGGTGCCGATCTACTACGAGTCGCGCCTGGCGAAGATTGCGCTGGACGAGGACGAAAAGCCGAAGCTCGACCCAGCCTTCGAGGAAATCACCGAAGACGAGGAAGAAGCCGACCGCCAGAAGCTCAAGACCAAGTGGGCGGCGCTGGAGGCCATGGTCGGCACCGACAAGCGCCTGGCGCTGGTGGCACGCGACCTCGTGGAGCATTTCGAGCAGCGTCTGGCCGTGATGGACGGCAAGGGCATGATCGTCGCGATGTCGCGGCGCATCTGCGTGGATTTGTACAACCAGATCATCAAGCTGCGTCCCGAATGGGCGAGCGACGACGATGCCAGCGGCACGCTCAAGATCGTCATGAGCGGCTCGGCTTCGGACGAGGCCGCGTGGCAGCCGCATATCCGCACCAAGGTCGCGCGCGAAGCCATGGCGCTGCGCTTCAAGAACCCGGACGACCCGCTGAAGCTCGTCATCGTGCGCGACATGTGGCTGACCGGTTTCGACTGCCCCAGCCTGCATACGATGTACCTCGACAAG
>CAZNHE010000158.1:0-5638 GCA_964572735.1 uncultured Chitinophagales bacterium
TGTAATCATTATGAGTTCTTCCGGTATGGCCTGATTATTTACAGCTTTCCCCCGCCGCTTTCTGAGGGGCATCCGGATTTTTCGTTTCAGAAAACCCTGTTTTTTCTGCCGGAATAGCGATGCTTTTCTTCTGCCTTTCCATGCAATACCAACGTTGCCATCCTTCGGTGTTGTATCCTTTGTCTGCAGATCGTTACGAAGATTCCGATTGTACGGAATACAGAATCTGCTCAAAGGAGTCCTTTGGAGAATGGAAGAGCGGTTTTAAAAAAAACCTTTTTCGCTGCTTCAGCCTTCATACGACCATGTATGGCTATCATTGTCGCGTGTAGCCTGCAACACCGCATTCACCAAAAGATCATGCGGATATCCATCCACGGACCATCCATGAACTATCCAAAGACCATGGGGGCCACTTATTTTAAGCAACGGGATCAACAGGTCAATAATTCCCGGAGAAAGTCATAAAATACCACTTTGTTATGTCTGCCTAACCGGTTTTGCGCTGGGGGACGTCGCAGGTATGACCTTGTCCCTCTTCTTTTATTCTCCCGTTGTACTCAGCATCCGGTTGATGCTTTTTTCCGTACCGACCACCACGATTTTGTCGCCTTTAACGATGCGGGTATCGCCGGTGAGCACACCGAGCACTTCAAAGTTCTCGTTGGATTCGTTTTCGATTTCGGGTGAGAGGGGGCGCTTGATAGTGATCAAATTGACATTATACCGGCTTCTGAGGTCCAGTTCCTGCAGTGAGTGGTTGTACATCATCCTGGGGGCTTCCAGTTCGAAGATAGCCAGGTCTTCCGTGAGTTCGAAGACATCCCGTATGCTGGTGTGAAGCAAGGTGATGGCCATACGTTCCCCCACCTGTTTTTCAGGATGAATGACATGATCGATCCCGATCTTCCTGAGGATGGTTTCCTGTGTTTCATTGCTGGCCCGGGCGATGATTCGTTTGACACCCGCGTTTAGCAGTTCCATTGCTATAAGCACGACCGGCTCGAACACCTCGCCAATGGCAATTACCGCCACATCGACATTGGTGACACCATGTGCTTCCAACTGTTCCGGATCGGTTCCGTCAAAACAAATAGCTTCGGAAACGAAGCGTTTGATGGCTTCGATCCGATCAATATTATGATCAACGGCCAGCACAAAAGCACCTTTTTCAGCCAGGGTTTTGGCAAGGGAAAACCCGAATGCTCCCAGGCCGATAACGGCAAATTGTATATCTGTGTTTCGCAACATCTCCGAATATAAGAGTTACTATGTCAATACGGAATTCATCGTCTACGATACCAACACCGATTCGGTCGGATACTGATATTTTCGCCTGTCCATCCTCCTGGCGAATGCCACTGCCAGTGTGAGGCTGCCGACCCGCCCGGTATACATTGAAAATATGAGGATGACCTTTCCAATGCCATCCATATGAGGAGCCACTCCGCGGGAGAGTCCCACTGTTCCAAAAGCCGATACTTCCTCAAATAGAAGATCCAGGAAACGCTGCGGCTCAAAAATGGTGAGCAGCCAGGTGCTTCCTATGACCAGTATCGCCCCGAGCATCAAAGCACTCAATGCTTCAAAAACCACGCCGATCGGGATAGTCCTCCGGCCCACTTCAATCCGTTTATGCCCGCGTACGGTAGAATCGACGGCCAGCACCAATACCGCGGCGGTCGTGGTCTTGATCCCGCCTCCGGTCGACCCGGGCGAAGCGCCGATGAACATCAAAATCATCATAATCATGGTAGCGGGTATTCCCAATGCCGCGATATTCACGGTATTGAACCCGGCCGTACGAGCAGTAACGCTCTGGAAGAAGCCGATCATCACTTTTTGTACGCCCGAATAGCCCGCCATCACCCCGTGCCATTCCGTCAACATGAGAATAACGGCACCTGAGAATACAAGAATCGTTGTAGTGATCAGCACCAGCCTCGAATGGACGGACAGCCTGTAGGTACGCGTTCTTCTGCGCCGCAGACTGCTGCTCAGTTCCCAGATAGTGGTAAAGCCCAGTCCCCCGATGATAATCAGGAGCATTGTTGTGATGTTTACCCCTGCATTAATCACGTTCACCCGGTCGCCAAGATTGTCGCTGAACAAAGAGAAGCCTGCGTTACAGAAGGCCGATACCGCATGAAACCCGGCAAACCATACCCTGTCGACGGGATCAGGAATGAGATGTCTCCAGCTTATGTAATAGGAGATGGTTCCCAGCAGCTCAATAAAGAGTGTCAGGCCGATGATGCGACGCAGAGTGCCATGGATCTCATTAACGCTTTCTTCCTGCAGGGCTTCCCGCAAAACGGTCATCTGTCCGACGCCAAGGCCGCTTCGCAGGAATAACGCGAAAAAAGTGGCAAACGTCACGATCCCGATCCCGCCAAGCTGGATGAGGATAATCACTACCAGCTGGCCGGTAAAAGTGAGATAACGGGCCGTATCAACAACAATCAGGCCGTTGACGCATGTGGCGCTCGTTGCAGTGAACAATGCATTGATAAAGGAAAGTCCCTGCTCATTAACCGTCATACGCGGCATCATCAGCAGAAGGGTTCCAAAAACGATGAGCATAAGAAAACTGACCAGGAGCAACCTGCCGGTATTATTCTCCACATTCAGCACGGCAGGCATCCCCTGAATCGCTTTCACAACAATGAGCAGGAAAAGGTAAAGCTTTATCAGGCCCAGTACCAGTGTGCCCGGATGGTCGATCCCCAGCGTTCTCAGAAAACCCAGTTGCAATGAAAAACCACTGATCCAGTAAGACAGGAGAATGAGGATCGCGAAAACCGTAAGGACCCCTTCAAACCACCGCTTTTTTAAAAAGCTGAGCCGGTCGTAGGTTAAAATGACTCTGATCAGAAAGAAGAAAACAAATCCATGAAGAAGGGTAACCTCGAGCACCTTTTCCCATCTGAGCACAGTATCATTGAGCCGGAAACCAAATGGAATCAGGATGGTCAAAAAAGCAATCAGTACCAGGATGAACGAGACTCCTTTCAGATACGGCTCAACTGTAAGATTGATGTCATACAGTTCATCCTTGACGTTCTGCAAAACAAGCCCGTAATTTTTCTTGAGCTGCTTACGGTAATAGCGACGCAGAACCCCGAAAACCTTCCAAAACCGATTGAAATTCATGGCCCCAATATAATAAAGACTCTGCAATATTCGATATCGCCCGACACGGTACTCTTTGTGCTCTTAATGATGAAAAAGATGATCTGTAAAAGAGCACAGGGAGATAGACGAGGGTTGCCGGCGGCTATATAATATTCTGTGCAATTGTATATATAACTAATAACATTCTAATGGTAACCAGTCCTGTAATTTCGTACTCTGGCAAAGATACGCGGGGGCTGATTTTACTTTAAAGATGAAACTACTTGTGATTTGGTTTTCAGGCACGCGGCTGCATCATAGGGTGATGGCTATAACAACAGGCGTTGAGTTAGGGACCGTTGCAATACCTACCGGTTTTTTCATTCTTAGGTTTTTTGGGGTGGGACACATCTGGAATGAAGGACATCAAAATATATCTTAAAGAGCCTCCGGCAACGCTCCACGGGCGTTTTCTGCGAATTTTCCTGCTACCTTTGATCGGGGTGGGGTATTTTTTGATGGGCGTGTCCAATCATCTGGCTGATTTCCATCACGATCACTGGCTGGAAATTCTCATTACTCCCTATTTCATTTTTGCGCTGGCTCTTTTCGTTCAGGGATACATTATCAATTACACCGATAAAAACAACTACATCATCTTCCAGAGAGAATTTGTGGTAGTGAAAAAGCCGTTCAAGCCCAGGAAAATCATTCCTGCAGGCTACATCCACGATATCTATCTGACCCGGCAGGATATCGCCATCAAACTGCTTACCCTCGAGAAGATAGAAGCCAAATACTTCCTCACTTTCGAGCATATCGAGGTGCTGAAGGAAGCCATTGCCGAGTTTCTTTCCTCATCGTCTTCCCGCTTCCCTGCAGAAATGGGTTATGCCCGCTGAAATTTCCCGCAGCCTGCCGGTTATCGCCCTTGCCTCGCTGATTCCGCCGGAGCAGACGTCTTCCCGGAAAGCTGCTCTGCGCTCAGTGTCGAATCTGCCTGAAAGGTGTAGGCCATTGCCTCGAACTGGCGTATAAAGCGGCGTTTAAGATAGCGCGGGGCGTATTCCGAAAATTCCATCATATACAGGCGTTTCTGGCTCGGCACATAGAATGTGTAATTCACGAACGGGCCGCCCATCAGGTCGTGCGTCATCCTCCAGGCGCCGCGTGTTACGAGCCCGTAGTAATTTTTAAAGTTGATGGGCCTTGAGATGACGGCACGGCGGTATTGGGTCGTCACATAGGAACTATCCTCGGTTCCGCGGATATATTGTTCGTTAAGGCTATCGCGCGTGGCGTTGATCCACTGGGAATCCAGGTAATCAATATCAGTGACATTATCTTTCCACCAGACCCAGATCCAGCGGTCGTTCTGGGGCATGTAACGGCGCAGCGACACAAAATTAGCGGTGTCGACATTCAGGACGTAGTCGTGTTCAACCCGGAATTTCCATCCGTGCCTTTTCCATAAGGTGTCTTCTATGTCGAATTGCTCTCCGCGGTCATACAAATACGCCTGCCATCGTTTGCGCTGAAGCTCCAGCAGATTGTCGAGAAGCTGCTGTTCTGCATTCACAATGTGGGAAGCCAATGTGGAGTCAGAAGTAGATGTAAGCAGCAGGGTCCACTGGTCGTTATACCATTTATCCTTTAGAGGAAAGGCAAAGTTTTTCCCGCTTAGTACCAGTTGTTGAACGGGCTTGCTAAGCAGGGATCGCAAATATTCGGCTGTGTTGGAAGTGGTGTCTTCCAGAGGAGCAGCAAAAATCACATTTTTTTGCTTTTTGGCAAAATCGAGATCTGAAGTGGTACGAAGGCTGTGGAAGGTGAGGTCGAAACGCGGTTGTTCGGAAGGAAGCGTGATGATCGGGCTGGCGAACACCTTGCGGATAGCGTCTGCGGTTTGGCTGTGCCATTGTGTGGAATCCATTACCACGTAAATGGATCCTATCTCGCCGATCGACTCCCTCCGGTAATCTCCTCCCTCACACGACTGAAACAGGTATAAACAGGGAATTAACAACAGGAGTGAAAAAAAACGTTTACTCATAATCATACATTCCTATGACTTATACTGATAGTTATCCGGCCGGAGCACATGGTTCAAGATACGGCTCCATCACGAAATCTCAACGTGCGGGGGTTCCATATTTCAGTTCACTGACAAACTCCGCCACCCGGTCCTTCCATCCGTCCCGGGGATATGCCTCGCGGATGCAACGGATCAAGGCACTTCCCACGATGTATCCCCTCGCTTTTGCCGCAACACGCAGAGCATCATCATGATTCCTGATTCCGAATCCAATCAGTACCGGATTTTTCGTCACGTTGAGAAGAACACGATCGATGAACCGGTCCACTGAAGATGCCACCACTTCCCCCGGGCGGGCACCGGTCACGCCGGTTACCGAAACACAATACACGAAACCATCCGAGAGCCGGTCGATCTTTTTCAGGCGTTCGCCACTGGTATTCGGCGCCGCCAGAAAAATCATGCTCAATCCGTTTTCAACGGCGGCAT
>CAZNHE010000159.1:0-5610 GCA_964572735.1 uncultured Chitinophagales bacterium
GGAGTAATGGTCGACGGGGCCATTGTGATGATCGAAAATGCGCATAAGCATATGGAAAGGGACAGAGAAAAGAAGGATCATTGGCAGATTATCATCGAGGCGGCCAAGGAGGTGGGTCCCGCTCTGTTCTTCTCACTGCTCATTATCACATTCTCATTTCTGCCGATTTTCAGTCTGCAGGGTCAGGCGGGACGTATGTTTAAGCCGCTGGTTTTCACCAAAACATATTCGATGGCAGCGGCCGCTTTGATTTCAATCACTATCGTACCGGTGCTTATGGGTTATTTTGTGCGGGGCAGAATTCCTTCCGAACGCAGGAATCCGGTCAACCGGTTTCTGATCCGGATCTACCGGCCTGTATTAAATGCAGCGATCCGGTACAGATGGGCTTTGCTGGCAGCTGTACTGATCATTCTGGCGGCTACTTTCTATCCGTGGAAGCGGCTGGGATCAGAATTTATGCCTCCTCTTAACGAGGGCGATCTGGTCTATATGCCTACCACCGATCCGGGCATCAGCCTCACCAAAGCGCGTGAATTATTGCAACAGACCGACAAAATCATCAAAAGTTTTCCGGAAGTGGAGAGTGTATTTGGCAAGGCGGGCCGTGCCGAAACAGCCACCGATCCTTCTCCGCTTTCCATGTTTAATACGATTATTCAGCTTAAACCATCAGGTGATTGGCCCGATGGGATGACTATCGATAAGCTGAAAGAGCAGATGAACCGGGCGCTTCAGTTTCCGGGTGTGGCCAACGTGTGGACGATGCCGATCAGAAATCGGATTAATATGATATCGACGGGAATCAAGACGCCGGTCGGCATTAAACTCAGCGGCCCCAGTTTGCAAAAGCTTTCAGATCTGGCACAGAAGGTTGCTTCGGTAGTGCGCGGTATCCCTCATACCGCCAGTGTCTATGCGGATAAAACGACGGGTGGTTATTACCTGAATTATCATATAAAACGATTGGAAGCAGCTCGTTATGGTCTGACTGTTGGTGATGTGGAGGATGTCATTGCCTCAGCGGTTGGCGGGATAAATGTGACTCAAACGATAGAAGGCCGTGAACGGTATCCGGTGAATATCCGCTATCCCCGCGAGCTGCAGGACAACCTGAAGTCGCTTCGGCGTGTGTTGATCGCCACTCCGTCAGGAGCACAAATCCCGATCAGTTATGTTGCAGATATACAAATTGAAAAGGGACCTCCGATGATTAAAACTGAAAACGCTCGCAACACTGCCTTGATTACTGTGGATTTGAATGATATTGATGTGGGTTCTTATGTGGAACAGGCCAGAAAAATGGTGAATGAGAAGATTAACCTTCCACCGGGATATACACTGACCTGGAGCGGACAGTATAAGTACATGCAACAGGCCAGGAAAAAACTTCAGGTTGTGGTGCCGCTTACTCTGTTGATCATCTTCCTGTTGCTGTATTTCAATTTCAAAAACATACAGGAAACCCTCATTGTGCTGGCCAGTCTGCCATTTGCGGCAGTGGGGTCGGTTTGGCTGATGTATCTGCTCGGTTATAATATCAGTGTAGCGGTTTGGGTGGGAATTATTGCCCTGTCGGGGGTGGCTGTTGAGATTGGAGTCATCATGCTGGTCTACCTCGATAACGCTTACAATGATCGCATGAAAGAGGGCCGGCTTCAATCGTTAGGCGATCTGAAAGAAGCGATCATGGAAGGTGCCGTTCTGCGGATACGACCCGTTATCATGACTGTGTGCGCGGTTATTGCCGGTTTGCTGCCCATTTTGTGGAGTACCGGAACCGGATCGGCGATCATGAAACGGATCGCGGCGCCTGTGGTGGGCGGCATGATCTCGGCTACCCTGCTGAGTCTGCTGGTCGTGCCCGTAATCTATTATGCCTGGAAAAGCCGGGAGGTGAAGAAAATTGAGGATGATTCACATTGACTGAATTGGCCGTTGTACGTACGTTTCTCATGAAATAATTTTGCAAAAATAAACCTTAAAAATGACGAAAGAGATTAGCCTGCTGTTTATTGTGATGTTATGTATGGTCCCTGCCCTCGCGAATGGTTTTTCTGATCACGATGAACCAGTTCAGGACGATACTGTACAAACCCAACAGTTGACAACCATCAATGATTCGGCTTCCGTAGCTTACCAGAAAAATCATAATACGGGTACTCTGGAAGATTTCCCCAGGTTGCATCCGCTGGTCGTACATTTCCCTATCGTTTTTCTGATTCTGGCTTTTATTATTCAAATCGTATCCTTTTGTGTATATAGAAAGGAGTTAAGCTGGGTTGCGCTTTTCCTGATCGTATTTGGTTTTATCGGTGCTTATGTTGCCGCCGATATTTTGCATGGCGGCGACCCCGACCTTTCAACGCTGAGCACAATTGCCAGAGATACATTTGAGAGACACGAGCAGTTCGCGCATTATACGGAGTGGATCAGCGGCATTGCTGCAATCGTGAAGGTTATCAGTCATTTTGCGTTTAAAAGAAGATGGTGGACCGAAATGATTGCAGTGATTCTCATGGCCGGTGCGGTTTATACCATTGCCATAACCGGCGATATGGGTGCTCGTCTTGTTTACATCGATTCTGTTGGCGTACAAGGGAATAAGATCCCGTTACACGATATGGATTAGGATGGATCCGGCCGTATTTATGCGAAAAATCTAAAGAAACGGAAGGTTGAAATTTTGGCCTGTTTTGATTAGGAGCGATTTCACTTCTCCGGTTTTCGGATTGGTCAGTAGCAAAATGTGATGGTACATCGTATGATAACCAAAGGAATCCTGGAAGAAAAGATTGATGAAATGCTCCGTCGGAAAAACAACCGGCCGACCTCATCGTCAGCGGCGAAAAATGGATTGACGAATTAAGTGATAAAGATCTGAAAGAATTAATGCCACTGAAGACAAAACAGAAGGCAGACGATTCAAAACCACTTTACAGCGGGATCCAAGATATCTTGCCGACAGGGCCATCGATTTCAGAGAACGGTTTTGAAATTCTTTCAAGGATCCTGCAAGCAGTCCAAAAGAAACCCCCTTTTTTACTTTTTTCAGGAACTGGTAAAGAGCGGGTGGCAGATGATGGATCCTGAGAATTTTCCCCGCCTGGTCGATTTGTGTAGCCTGAACCCATTCTCCCTTATACCGGACCTTCACGTACCCCCAATACCTGATTCTTTTCTGAATTTCATTGTAATCGAACGAACCGTCGAACATTAACAAATTATCCTTATCCTTCTTTCCAAAATAACTGCCTCCGGTTTTAGGTTGTGGAATACCCTCGTCATCTGTTTTCAGACGCTGGAGAATTGTCTCCGCAGAATTACCGGCCAGCACTGAGATTTCCCGCATAACCTCGGATGTTCGTTTATGATAATCTATGAGAATCTTTTTTTGTAGAATGATGTTTCCATCATCAATATTACCATTAACATAATGATAGGTAAATCCAGTGTAGGTCTCTGAATTATACATGGCCCAGTTCACGGGGTCCAACCCCCGGTATTCGGGGAGCAGAGATGCATGCATGTTAACAACCTGCTTGAAACAGGACAAAAACTCCTTTTTTACGATTTGCGGACAACCTGCTAAAATGGCGTAATCCGGCGCGAATGATGAGACATATTCCAAAAATTCCGGATCATTAATGTTGGTAGTCTTGTAGAGTGGAACCGAAGGAGCAAAGGTGTAAAAAGGCTGATTTCCTGAAAAGTCGTCAATATATTCATGTGGATTGAAGCTCCTTTTTAACGCTCTGTTCAATTTTACGATATAAGATGATCGTTCCTTCGAATATGGAACGGTGTCCACATTAAGGACTAACTTGAAGTCATTGGCTCCCATTTTCTTCAGGAAGCCTCGAAAAATATCAGGAGTATAGGGAGAAGTGCCGTTTCCCAAAAAGACGATACGCTTTCTCATTTATCTCTGATCGTATTTTATTATAACAAGTTCCTCTTAAATGGAACATTAATAATGTTAATAATATCCATTACTTCAATTATCCGTTTTGAGCATCGCGGAACGGCTGTTAATCATCAGGAAGATCAACCTGAACTGTTCAGGATTGTATTATCTTAACCAACAGATCCCGTAAATTGTGCCTGATTCAGATTAAAATTATATAGCGATTTACGGCCTTTTGTTTAGGCAGAAAAAAGCAGAAGATGACAAAAACAGAAATCCAAACGATAATTATCCGCCTTGAGGACGCGCCTGACCTGATTGTGCCGCTGATGCGGGCCATGCCGGCTGAGAAGCTTAAGAAACGCCCCGCTTTCGGTAAATGGTCGGTTCATGAGCACATTTGTCATCTTGCAGAAGTCGACCCGCTGATGATGCGCCGCCTTGACCTGATACTCAGCGAGAATAATCCGAAAATTGATTCCTATGATCCCGGTCGCGATGATGATCCGGACAAACTGTTAAAAATGGATCTGGATTCTGCAATTGATCACTTCATTTCAAACCGCCGAAAAACCGTTCATCGATTGAAAGAACTATCGGAGGATGACTGGAAACGTCCCGCCGATCATGAAGAATATAGCGCTTATTCTGTTTTTATCATGATGCGTCACCTGGCCATGCACGATATGTTTCATGCCTATCGAATCGAAGAAATTTTACTGACAAGATAGAATAATTCATGTTCAGGGATATATTTTCGTGCTCGTGCTCGTGCTCGTGCTCGTGCTCGTAATTCACTCCCCCCAGGCAATTATGATTAAGCAAAGCGGGACACGAATATTTTTCCATAAGACTGAGAGAAAGAAATAAACCGCAAGGGATATAAAGGAAGATCATTATGGTCGCGAAAGAACCGGTTTAACGAGCACCATGGAACGATTATTCAGCGCCTGTCCGAAAACTTTCCGGCTGTGCGGAAGAAGTTGTCGGGAAGAAGATGCAGCAGCCACACGATCAGCCGCCATCTTCCGGGGATATAGACGTGATGCCTTTTCTTCCCGATAGCTTTGTAAATGAGACGCGCCGCCTCATCGGACGTAATCATCCAAAATCGTCCGCGCTGACCACTGATCATCGGCGTGTCAACGAACCCCGGTTCGATATTGGTGACGTGAATATTGAGCCGATTCCACTGGGACTTGTAATCGAGTCCTCGCAGATAATTGGATACAAATGCCTTTGAAGCGGAATAGCTCGTCGAACGGCCATCGCTGAGATGTGCTGCAACCGAAGAAATCCCGACGATGTGGCCGTTTCCCTGCTTCAGAAACAACTGCCAGGAGAGGTTGGCAAGTGCGGCAAAACCTTTGACATTAACGTCGATTGTATCCGCCTCCGGGGGCCAGTCATAATCCGGATTCCGGCTGCCACGTCCCGCGTTCAGGATGATCAGGCCAAATCCCTTCATCTCGTCAAACAATTCCTGGAGAAGCTTCCGGGCTTCTTCCGCACGGGAAACATCCACGGTTTCGATGAAAACGGGGCCGTCTATTTCATCACGCAACGATTCCAGCAGTTCGGTACGCCGGCCCGTAATGCCGATTTCGTATCCGTTTTCCGCCAAAACATGTGCCAGCGACCGACCGAGACCCGAAGTGGCTCCGATGATTACGGCTTTCGGCATCGCCTGCCTTTTCCCCGGG